>QIFJ01000125.1 GCA_003229755.1 Pseudomonadota bacterium | reverse complement strand
TGGCCCTCAGGTCGCCCCTCCTGGGGTCAAATGTCATCTCCATAGTCTGGAGGTTCAGATCGAACGTGTTCCAATCGTTGATAATGGGCATAAAAAAGTAAGTTGATCCAGGGGCATAGTATGTAGATTGTACTCCCCGCTTTCCAAAGATGCCCAGCTTGACTGTTCGAACACCCACTTCAGTGGGACCTGTTGTGTGGGGCCAGCAACCCGAAACCAGCAGGGAGGCGAAAAGAACCGGGATCAATAACCACCTTGAATATTTCATCGCTTTCCTCCCTTGTCTTTTCAAGGTCAAGGGGGTTAACACCGGCTGGTCCGTCGCTTGACAGGATTATCACGTCAAGTCCCTTGTATACCTCAGCCATTTTAAGGCCGACAAGCCGATCCGATCCGGCTCCTCTTAAGGCTCTGTTTTTAAGTTCCGTCTTTCTGGCGTCAGCTAACTTAACCAGCAGATCGCCCTCTGCTTCTTTTCTGCGGACATACAGGTCCCGCTCGGCAGTCCTCTTTACCTTGTAGGCTAGCCCTTCCTGAAGCTTGACCCTCACGGAAGCCTCGCCCTCACCGATAACTTTGTTGAGTTTGGCCGCCTCCTCGGCGGCCTTTCTCTCGGCCTGGTTTTTAAAGACAAGCTGATCCTGCAGTTTCTTGGCCTCGATATTTTTCTGGATCTCCTCGCTGTACTGGAAGTATCTGACCAGGACCTGGTCAACCTGTATTCCTATTGGCCGCAGCCCCTTGTCCAGAAGTTCTTTGGCCTTGATCACCTTTTCGTAACGCAGCGGGCTTATGTAGAACTCCTCCGTAGAGAGCTCTCCGAGGGCCTGTTTCATGACCGGCTCCGCCTTGGGAATAATACCGTTGTCCTCGAACATCCTCCCGGGGCCCACAGTGGTAATGACCTTGTATGGATCGACTATCTTGTAGATTATGGAGAGATCCACATCCACGAAAAAGCCGTCGGAGGTCTGGATAAGGGCGGCCTTCTCATAGCGATGCAGCCTTGTGGCACTGGTGGGGAAGTTGGTCATCTCGAACAGCTGAAGATCCTTGGGGAAGCGGTGCATGACCTCCAGACCGAAGGGCAATATGAAGTTCAGCGCCCCGTTTCGTATACTTTCTCCTGGATACCTCTGTTCAGGCCAATTTTCACTTCCTTTATTCCATACTCATTGGGAGCTATATTGACCAGAAAGAGATTGTATACAAGGCCCACCAAAGCCAGTACCGCAATGAGCACTGTAAAGGGTTTCTTTCCTCCCGCGGGTAGTTTCATTTTGAGGATCTTGGGGATCTTGAGGTCCGGTCTCTTAAATATCGGCGGTTGCTGAAAGGGTCCGCCGGGGTCCCTGGGGTCTCTCTGCCCCATAATGTACCTCCTTTTGGCCGATGTCAGGCCTTGAATCGTGGGACTATACCACAGATGGTGTTACAATTAACGCCAAACTTTTACTATCTCAATTCATTCTGTGGAAACTGGCTGAATATTTTTGATCCTGAAATCGGTAATGGAAATGAACGGGCCCTGTTCGGATTCACATACTGGTCATAATATTGGATTATACATCAACACGGTAATAGAAGCGAGGACAGAACGTATCCAATTCTGTTATCAACATTGAAAGGTGCCCCGCTGACAACTATACTAAACACTATGGATCCTTCCCAAAACCGCTTATTCTGCCCATCTTCTGGTTTACGCAGGTTGTTTGGCGCGATCCTCCTGGTCCCTGTTATCACCATTATTTTCATCACAGCTGCTTTGGCCAACCAGGATATCTACGATGCTCTCCCGGAAGATGTGAAAGTCAAACGCTACATCATGAATGATCTGGATGGCGATTCCATGGATGAGATAGGTATCCTTTACCAGACAGAGGGCGGACTTGCTATTACTATTTTTCAGGCACAGGCGGGACGCTGGAAAAAATGGTGGGATCTTGAAGGATCCGGCCCCGGCGGGAATTTAATTCTTCAGTCCTTTGACCTGGTGGATGTTAACGGAGACGGGAAAGGGGAAATCCTTGTCAACTTCATTACGCCGGACCGGAGCAGTATGTTCTCGCAGATCCTGAGTCTTAAAGGAGCCAGAGGAACCGAGCCGGATTTTTCCGTGCTGCTTGAAGACTTCACAAACCCCGCCGGATACCCGGTATTGGGTGATCAGGAAGGCCGCCCGAGTGTTACCTTTCTGAACATGGGCAGCAAGGACAGAACCGGCTACCGTCGTGTCTACTGCTGGGACGGTTCTGCTTTTGAAAAGTGTGTGGAAGTACCGTTTGGCTTGGTGAATCAAGCCGGTCCCAAGTCACAGGACCCATGACCCCGGTTACGATGAACAATGATTAAAATAACACGGATCATCACTAAATCAACTGGTGGGATTTCGGTAATATATATTCATCAAGCCGGGTTTTTGGGTGTAATCACTCGCCTTCGCAACCCCCTTTGAGCTTCGCTTCGTGATTCACCAAAACCCCGGCTTGACTTGCTTCACCACCAACTAATTTGGAGATGAACCACTTTTTTGTTTGGGAGAAACGATATGAAGAAGCTTCTCAAGATCTTGGTTGTGCTGCTGATTCTGGTGATCATTGCCGTAATAGCACTGACCCTTGCCCTGCCCTCTCTCATCAACCTT
>QIFJ01000265.1 GCA_003229755.1 Pseudomonadota bacterium | reverse complement strand
CAAACAGGACATGCCTGAATTCGGTTTCTCCGCTGTCCTTTTGGAGCTGTGTTATGGGATATGGGATCTCCTTAACCTCGGCAAATCCCAGGGCATGGAACTGTTGGGCAACAGACTTCACAGGACTGAGAATGGATATATCAGGTTGACGAACTGCCATTTTTCTAAAAAATTTCTCCTTTCCCGGGGTCATCTTCAGCCAATGAAAGTATAGAAACACTTTGCCCGCCGGGATCTTCCCCCGGCCTGCCGCATGAAGCAGGAACAGGTCTGCCCTCCCGGCCGTCTGAATAAATATCCTTCCAGGTTTCCTCAGCAGGTTCCTGTAGAGGAGAAAGGCCTGCAATCTTCGGAACCGCCGATAATAGTACGGGATTATCTTAACACCAAGGCCGTCAAATCCCCCAGGATCGATCCCGCGCCTGGCCCATACGGTTATCTCAACAGAATGCCTCCCAAGCTTCAAGGCCTGAGCCAGGCTCCTCAAAAAACTGTAACAGTGGCCGGCCCTGCTTCTCAGGGTGGGTTCGACAATGTTAAGAACTGGATCACTGTTTTCCGGTTTAACGGTTTTCCCCTTTCTGAGCTTTCGAGAAAAGCCAACGCGAGGTGATGTCCGCTATTCTTCCTCCAGCCTTACCATCTCCAAACGGGTTTTTTCTCTGCGCCATGGAGTCATAATGCTCCTGATTGTCCAGCAATCTGCAGGCTTCATTATAAATGGTGTCCTCATCAGTACCCACCAGTACCGCCACACCGGCATCCTTCGCCTCTGGTCTCTCTGTAACCTCTCTCATAACGAGGACCGGAATCCCCAACGAAGGGGCCTCCTCCTGAATCCCCCCTGAATCGGTGAGGATCAAGTGTGATCGACTCATCAGATGAACGAAGGGAAGATATTTCACGGGCTCAATGACCGTGATATTTTCTATATCCATGAGGAACATTTCCGCTGATCTTCTGACGTTGGGATTAGGATGTAACGGGATCACGACCTGAACGTCCCCCCTCTGGGCAAGGCGTCTAAGTGCCTTGAATATCCCGTCCATCTGTGGTCCGAAGCTCTCTCTCCTGTGTGCTGTGACAAGGAGAACCCGGCGGTTATCTTCCGCCTGATGAGGGCTCAGGTCTTCAGATATCTCAAGGGCCAGGAACAGGGCGTCGATCACCGTGTTTCCCGTGACATGTACCGTTCCGCTATCAACCCCCTCATCCAGAAGAGCTTTGGCCGCGCCCTTGGTCGGAGCGAAGTGCAGATCCGCGATCCTGGTTGTGAGAACCCTGTTGGCTTCCTCGGGAAACGGGGCATCCAGCCGCCCGGTTCTCAATCCCGCTTCGACATGCCCGACAGGTACCCGATTGTAAAAAGCAGCCAGAGAAGCAACAAAGGTAGTCGTCGTGTCGCCCTGGACGAGGACCATGTCGGGCCGATGTCTTTCAAACAGATCACCCAGCATGGCCAACGCCTGCCCTCCGATACCATGAGGTTTCTGGCCGGTGCTCATGAGGTTCAGATCATAATCGGGAACCATGTCAAAGACGTTCAGGACATGATCGTTTCTCTATGCTGCGCGGTAATACAGATGGATGGATAGACATCTTCCATCTCTTTCAGGGCCACGTAAACCGGAGCCATTTTAACCGCTTCCGGACGGGTGCCGAATACCAACCAGACATTTTTTTTCTTGCGATGCAACATTCAACCCCCACAAAATAGACAGGTTAACACCGGTGCCTTACTCCGACATGTTTAAATACAGTTCTTTGAGCTTGGCGTATTTACTGTATGTGTATATGGCGTGCATGACCGCGAGTTGAAAACCCATGGAACCATCCAGTATCCCGGACCGAACAATAAACATTTTCAGGAAGGCCAGAAGGGGTCTGAGGGTAAGATCGCCAGGTTTAAGCCTCTTCCCGTCATCAAAGCCCTGTTGAGCGGCAAGTGAACTGTACCTGTTCATGCGGGCAATGAAATCCTCCAGATCCTGGTAGGTTCTGTGTTCAATGGCTTCCTTTAAGGTTTCAACCCGGCCGTCGACATTTACGCTTTCATGGACCTGTCGCTGGACGAATTGCCCGGTGTCTTTCAAAAAAAGCCTGAGATTGTAGTCTGGCCACCAGCCTCCACGACGCACCCACCTCTCACCGAAATAGTTTTTCCGGGGGATTCTGTACCCATCAACCCGCACAGCAGCTTCTGAAGAGAGCAGGGTCTGGATCTCAGAGCGCAGTTCCGGGGTGACTCGTTCATCGGCATCCAGGCTGAGGATCCAGGGGCCTTTCGCCTGATCGATAATAAAATTTTTCTGGTTTGCAAACCCATCAAAATCCCTATGCAGGACCGTGGATCCAAGTTCTTTGGCAATCTCCACCGTTCTGTCGGTACTGCCTCCGTCACACATAAGAACCTCATCCGCGAAGGAAAGGCTCCTGATGCATTCCGCGATGTTGTTCTCCTCGTTCTGGGCGATGACGACCGCGCTCAATCTCTCCATTACGTTTCCACATTGGGAATCTGAACCTTTCCCATTCTTCTTTTTATTTCCATTAATCGCTTCCTGTAGCTTTCAGCCCACACATA
>QIFJ01000047.1 GCA_003229755.1 Pseudomonadota bacterium | reverse complement strand
CCCTTTATTCTGGATCTCCTTCCTGGGGGACATGCCCGGAGAAAGTGGCTTACCCTGCTGGATTTGGAAGATGAGCCGGCTTCAGACATCCATCTCCTTCTGAACGGTGGAGGCAACCCTCCGGGAAATCTTCGCATTCGGGAAGCTGCCAGGGCTCCTGTTCCAGGGAAGCGAGGTTTTACTATGGAAGAGGTAGGTGAAAGTGAGGCCTCTTTCATAGAATACGCTGAGGCCTCCGGCGCGCTGGTATCCGGGGCATCAAGCGTGCAGGGCGAAGCTCCCAAGTTCCTGATCACCAAAGACCATAACGGACTTTGCCATCCGGATGGCGCATTACCTGACAGTGAGGTGGCTGAGTACTGGCTGGTAAAGTATCCGCGGGGCCGAACAGAAAGAGATACGGAGATCCTTAAGGCAGAGGCTGCGTATTACACAGTTGCGGAGCACTTCGGGCTTCGAGTAGGTAAACCTCTCAAATACCTGAACGTCGGCCGAGGTGCCTTGTTTATCCCCCGGTTTGACAGGCGAGTAACACCCAGTCGCAAGACAAAGCGTTTGAGTATGTGGACCCTTTCAGCGGCAGCAGGATCTTATAGATTTGGTGAGCGACGAAGCCACGAAGAATTTTGTGAGGTCATTGCCAGGTTTTCAAATACAGCACCTTTGGACCTGGTCGAATATTTGAAACGGGATATTCTCAATATCGCACTGGGAAACACCGACAACCACGGTCGAAATATGGCATTCCTTCGCGAATCTGGGGGAAACATTGCGCTTGCCCCCGTTTTTGACTTTGCTCCTATGTTTTTAGACCCGGAGGGGATTGCGCGTGCCACTCGATGGAGCTTTGAGACCGTTGGGCAGCCTGTCGATTGGGGGCGGGTACTGACCTGTCTGGAAGGGCTCGCAGGTGCACCTTTAAACATTAATATCGGAGATATTTTGATCGAGTTCGAGAAAGTTCCAGATCTGATGACTGGAGCAAATGTGATCAAAGAAATCCGGGAAAGATGTCTTGACCGGATTGAAACGGTAAGGGAAAGCTTGAAAGGTTCATTATGAAAAAGCCAGGACCTGGGGAAGCCAGCAAAATGAAGATGAAGCTTTATGAAGGTGTTGAAAGCGGAACTCTGGATATGAGAGGCGCCAGTAGGCTGATGAGGAAGATCCTCGGATACTCTCAGAAGGAGTACGCGGAAAAAGTCCTTAAGATTGCCCCGAGAGTGCTGATTGATTTTGAAAGGGGAACTGGGAATCCTACCCTTGAAACTCTCCAAAAAATCGGTAGTCCTTTCGGGCTTGAAACAGGCTTTGTCAAAAAGCAACAGCATGAATAGCCAGCCTGTCCCATTTTGTCGATAGAAAATAAGTATCCACCATCCTTTTCGGGCATTCCAGGGCAAACTGACCAGTTTTTGGGTAGTCGAGGGACGGGACCAGCGTTTTAGTGAAAGCCCGGCCAGCATGCGATTTGAGATAGTGCTCAAAAGGGGAAGCCTTCATGCGAGAACGAAATGCTATGGCAGTTTCCAGAGTCCACGGCTTGAACTTTTTAGTGTGTGGCACTTTACCGTTATTGTGCCCGGCTTCGCTTTGAAGCTTCGCCGTGGCAGTCTTCCCCTTGGGGCGGCGCCTTTGGCTTCCGGCTGCGTTCATGGAACTACGCCGTGACAAGATGCCCTCACAAATCGGGCCTTGGCCTGTTTGAGGATCGACTCGAAAGAAAAGGCTGAAACATGATGACACTCGTCGACAATGATCTGTCCATAGACATCGAGCAGTTCAGCTAGATCCTCCCGGCGTGACAGCGACTGCATTACGGCAATGTCTATTTTTCCGGATGGCTTATTCTTGCCGCCTCCAATGACACCGGGACACTCCTTGGGGACTTCCATGAAACTGATCAACCGCTCATGGCCGTGCCGCAAACCGTGTCGTGAGTCTGTCACAAATTTTGTCGCGAGTTTGTCGCAAGTTCGTCCCCCAAGTCAGAGCTCAAGATGTCACAGTGCCTGTCATAGCAGTGTCACAGCTCGTTGTCACAGCTTGTCATAGCTCGACCAGCACATAATGGCGGGTGGGGTCGGTGGCTCCTGCACCGACTTCTGCGATAATCTTCTTTTCAAGCAACCCCTTCAGATCCCGCTGTAAGCTCCGGCGATTCACGGTTGGACAGAGCGCCTCGAAATCCTGGATGGTCAGCTTGCCGTGCTGGATTAGGTGCCCCAGCGCCATGGTCTGGCGCTCGTTCAGACCGTGCTGTTGGACCAGCACATCCCGGCGAATAACCTGTTCACCGCGTTCGCGCACCTCAATCATCTGGGTTTCCAGGCCGGTGATGAAATAATCAAGCCAGCTGGTCATATCATGGTCATTATCGCGCACACTCTGAATAGATTTGTAAAAGGCCGGCCGGTCACGATCGTAGTATTCGCTTATGGTAAACAACCGCTTGAAATCGTACCCAGCCTTGTAGAGACAGAGAGTGGAAAGCAGCCGCGAGGTACGGCCGTTGCCGTCCAGAAAGGGGTGGATATGCACAAGCTGGAACTGGGCGATCCCGCTAATCAGCACTGGATGGATATCCAATTCACCGTTTAACCACTTAACCAGCTCCGACATCATCACCGGCACTTCGACAGCCGTGGGCGGTGTGTAGATGACCTGCCCGGTGGAAGAGTTGACCACATAGTTCTGGATGCGCCTGTACTCGCCAGGCGCCGCACTTCCTCCATATTAAACTTCTTAGCAACGTTGAGGGACATCCCCTGTTCGAGGCAATGTTTGATCTCTGGGTAACGTTGGCTTGAGAAATCATCCGCTTTGCTCACCCTGGCTTGGATACCTGGTTTTCTCCCTTTTTCAGCTGCTTCCCGTGTCAGGTTTTGAGGGTTACCCAAGGTTACGCCCCTGGCTTTAGCTGCCTGTAGGGCTGCTCGTGTCCGCTCAGAGATCATCTTTCGCTCATGTTGAGCCACAGCTGAGAAGATGTGAAGCGTGAACTCATTTGCTTCAGGAAAGTCACATGCCACGAACTTCCACATTGGATTCCATCAGGTTTGCGATAAAGGCAACGTTTCGTGTTAATCAGTCCAGTCTGGCGATGAGGAGTTTAGTTAGTCTCTGCTCCTGCTCAGGTTTCTGAGGATGGCGAAATCACCGGTGATTAGTGCTCTCTTTTTCAATCCA
>QIFJ01000126.1 GCA_003229755.1 Pseudomonadota bacterium | reverse complement strand
TGATGGCGCCCATAGCCTGAGCACCTCTGGCCATTTCCTGTTTCTGCATTACCGTTAACTCGCTCATGATTTGCTCCTTTCCCGGATTCAATTATTCATTGTGGTTGTCCAGTTAAGAGCAAGGAGAGTGCCAGAGGGGCGTACGCTGGAAAACTAACTGATAATAAAGGAAAAAATAATTTTGGATGGGGTGTGGTACCTGGAAAAACCGTTTGATAACGCGACACCTGTGCGGAAATCGAACAGTGCGTACAGGGTTAAAAGTCGATCCCCAGGGCTACAATTAACCTGTTCCACGCTGACGAACTCGGTTCCCTGGTATGCCGGACCTTCTTCACGTCTTCCCAGTCCAGTACCAGAAGGTCCAGTTCATCGCTGTCGAACTCGACTTTTCCATCATACAGTGATTCCAGATCCCCCTTGAGCCATTCGTCCGAGGTCAGCTGGATCCAGTCATAATTGGCAGCCGACGGTGTCAACTGCTCCCAGGTCCGTGCCTGGGACGCCGTGCCCTTGATCTCGACTGCTGATTGTTTTACGTCAAGGTCATCCGTTTGGTTGGCGTGAGTATTATTGCCGGCTGCCAGAAAACTAACCAGACAGGTGCAGATTATCCATATGAAAACAGGATGGCGTTTAAGGTTTAGAGTTTCAGGTATCATGGTATCCAATATCCAAAAAAGAGCGCAGTCATTGCGAGGAGGCCTGCAAGCTGAGGCCGACGTGGCAATCCCATGGAACGAAGCGACTGCGGCAGTCTCATATAGCTGAGATCGCTTCGCCAACCATACAGCTCGCGATGACGATCGCAACTCACTTTCGCCCTATCGCCCATGCTCCCCCTCTCCCCTTCCCATTACCGGGTCCCCGTGTCTCCGCGTCTGAAGTACTCCCCATCGCCCTCACTCCCTTACGCACCAACAAACTCCGCCACGCATCTATTCCTGGCGGAGTTTGTTAGTCGGATCCCCTTCCTCCACCATGGCCCGGAGCACTTCCTGTTCCTCCGGGCCGGGAATTACCCCGAACAGTTCGGCCTCGAGAACGGTTTCCTCATGCTGGTTCGTGTAGACGGCGCGGGACTTGGACCGTCCCCTCCCATCAACTTCCTTGACGGTTAGTGTGCAGGTAATGGTGTCATCGAAATAGACCGGTTTTCGAAAACGGAAACTCATGCCGGATGCCAGCATGCCGATCTGGCCGCCGATCTCGGTGAGCATCCCGCCCACGAGCAGGCCATGGCAGACCAGGCCGGGAAATCCCTTGATGTCCGAAAACCTCCTGTCAAAGTTATCCGCGAACCTATGTGTGTCTTGCTCTGTGAAGGTCCGGACCACCGTGAAGGTGTCCCCGGCCTTGATTCCCTTTATGGCGCGCTGGCGGATATGGGACATCTCTTTCTCCTGGAAAATCTGGAACCACAGAGGTCACAGAGAGCACAGAGGAGGGTTTATTTAATTCAAGCAGTAAAAAATAATGATGAAGAGATCAGAAAAGTTTTAATCTCTGTGTCCTCCGTGTTCTCTGTGGTTAAATGTTTTTGCCTGCTCCTTATCCTTAATCATCTTAGCATCAAGTCCAACAATCTGGTAATCTTAGATAGAAAAATGAATAATCGTCAAGAACCTGTGTTCTATTACCAATCTCACACAAAGATGCCAGGAAAGGAGAAGCCATGTCAGAGTTAACCTATAGCTGCCTGCTGGTTGAGGAAACCGAACCGGGAACCTTTACCCGGTCTGTTGCCGCAAGATCCCTGGACGATCTTCCCGAGGGTGATCTTCTGATCAAGGTCCATTACTCCTCGCTGAACTACAAGGATGCTCTTTCGGCTACAGGCAACAAGGGGGTTTCACGCAAATTCCCCCACACACCCGGAATCGACGCGGCGGGGGAGGTCGTTAAGTGTGAGAGTGCAGAGTTCTCACCGGGTGATGAGGTCATCGTAACCGGGTACGACCTGGGGATGAACACGCCAGGGGGATTCGGCCAGTACATACGGATCCCCTCCTCCTGGGCACTCCGGCTGCCGGATGGGCTGACACTGAAAGAGAGCATGGCCCTTGGGACGGCCGGGTTCACTGCGGCTCTTTGTGTTCTGGGGCTGCAGAACGGCGGAGTCCGTCCCGGGGACGGTGATGTTCTTGTCACAGGCGCCACGGGGGGTGTCGGGAGCATAGCCGTTTCCATCCTGGCCAAAGCCGGTTACAGGGTTGTCGCGGCCACGGGAAAATCCTCCGAGACCGATCTTCTCAAATCTCTGGGCGCCACGGAAGTGGTGGGCCGGGAGGAGGTGATTGACAGCGAGGGCAGACCCATGCTCAAGGAGAGGTGGGCTGGGGCTGTGGATGTGGTTGGAGGCGACACTCTGGCCTCGATCGTAAAGGCAACCCGGTACGGCGGGGTGGTCACATGCTGCGGGCTGGTGGGCTCGGTCGATCTTGCCATGAATGTGTTCCCGTTCATTCTCAGGGGTGTCAGCCTCATCGGCATAGATTCAGTCCAGGTTCCCATGGAGACCAGACTCCCGGTGTGGGAGCGCCTGGCTACCGAATGGAAATTGGACCAGCTGGAAGGTTTAGTTACTGAGTGCACCATCCAGGAACTGGAAAGCAAAATACAGGATATCCTTAAGGGGCAGCTGAAGGGGCGGACGGTGGTGAAGCTTTTTGAATAGATCCAATATCCAAAATCCAAGATCCAAAACTAAGTACCATGAACCTGACACCTGGAACCTGGTATTGAACCTATGATCACAATCAAAGACATTTTTAACAAAAAAC
>QIFJ01000123.1 GCA_003229755.1 Pseudomonadota bacterium | reverse complement strand
ACCTCCAAAATCATCGTTCTCCTGTCTTGGGGCCTCCGGGGCAACCACCACCGCGCCATCCAGCCGGAAGAAGTAACGATACTCCCCCGGAGAAAGCTTGATCTTTACGGTCCGGAGCCCGTTCGAACTTCTCGAGGTGGCGTATTCGAAGTGCTTCAGATACCCACCCTGACCACTGAGTTCTTCGAACCATAGTCATCCTCCACAAAGGAATTTGCCGTTGGATCCGCTACCCGAGCATTTCCATCGACCATAAACGCGTAACTGTACTCACCGGGTGGAACGGTAATCTGAGTGACCCAGTAGCCGCTGTCTTCCCTCGGCAGCAGCTGAATCTCCCTCTCCCAACCATTGAAGCTGCCTACTACTGATACGGTGGAAGCCGCCTTTGAAAAGTAGACAAGCCTCAGGCTGGTTTGCTGATAATCTGACATGACGGTACCGGTTGGCAGCAGGACTCTGATAGTCAAGGCAAGAAAGAGAAGGGCGGCCGCAGCGGCAGGGACAGCGGGGATCCTCCATCTGACTGTAAGCAAGTTGGTGATTCCAGAGAACGCAGGGGATGGGAAATTAACCGGCGGCGCTTTTACGGTTTCATAAGAGTTGATGGAACTGTCGATGTCCCTGATCTGGTTGACATACCGCGCAATATCCGGCTTGCGTTCCATGAGTTCCTTGAAGCGTTCAGTTTCCGGGGCCGACAGTTCGCCATCCAGAAAGCGATGTGCTTCCGATAATTCCTGTGCTCTCATGCCGATACCTCCTCAAGGATTGCCCGCATCGCGTGTCGTGCCCTGTAGACCCGGACCCGGGCCGCATTCTCTTCGATCCCCAGCATTTTACCTATCTCCCTGTAGGAAAAGCCTTCCATGTGCTTGAGAAGGAGCGGGATCCTGTATTTCTCCTCCAGTACCTCAAGGGCCCTGTCCAATTCCTGCCCCATCTCCCTTCTTCCAAAGATTTCCTCCGGGGTTGGCGTGTTTCTCTCAGGCACAGTCCGCACTTGTTGCAGATAGTCCTGTTCCCTGGCGGATTTTATATGCTGGTTTTTCCATATATTGATGGCGATCCTGTACAACCATGTGGAAAAGTCGGCCTCCTGCCTGAAAGTGTGCCTTCCTCGATACCCCCTCAAAACCGCCTCCTGGAGAAGCTCCCGCGCTTCTTCCGAATCCCCTGTTATCCGAAGCAGGAAGGTGAAAAGCCGGTCACTTACTTTTTGATATTCTCTCTGGAACTCTTCGGATTTCATCCTGCTCCCAATAACTGTTAGACAACCGATTCACGAAAACGTTACAGAACTGTTGTAATGATATCATGCTTGCCGCCGGCGACGCTGTCCCATGCGCTTTTGTGATCATTGAACTCCTCTCCAATTCCACAGGGCTTGCTTTTTCCTGTTCCCTTGACAAATGCAGGGAATGTGATATTATTTTATAGTAATACCATAAAATACTGATGGAGGCAATGATGGATATTGAAAGCATTATTAGATCATACCGGACTCTTGCTGTAGTTGGGCTGTCTGCAAAGCCAGGCCATGGAGTGGCAGCTTTTCTCAAGTCGGTGGGCTTCAAAATTGTACCGGTCAGACCCGGGGTCGACGAGATCCTTGGAGAGAAGGCTTTCCCTACCCTCAAGGATATTCCTTTCACCGTGGAGGTCGTTGTCGTGTTTAGCCGGCCAGAGGCCGTCCTCCCGATAGCCAAAGACGCGATCTCAATCGGGGCTAAGGTCCTGTGGCTTCAGGAGGGGATCATTAACACAGAGGCGGAAGCACTTTGTAATGATTCCGGCATGGATGTGGTGATGGATCGCTGCATTCTGAAGGAATACAGGAGGCTGCTGGGACGACTAATGGCCGGGGGCATGGGTTGGAGGTGTAAAAATGTCATCGGTAAAACGAAAGGACCCACTTGCTATTGATTCCGGCTCTCCCAAGGGGTAATCTTGGTTAATGGAACATTTGTCGTCTTTAATCCTGGAATAATTACCCATTGCAAGGGAGGTCCCCATGAAACGCTTTGGATCAGTCACTCTGGTGTTGGCCGGATTTATCGCCGGCCTGGTGTTCGTCTACTCGTGCAGCCTGGGAGGCAACGGGGTGGAGGCGCAGCCTCAAAGCCCACTTGACATCCGTTCCTATCAGGTGGAACTAACCTCAAGTTCATCGAGCCAAGACGTGGAGACCCTGGGGTCGGAAAGCTTTGTTATGACTGATATTACCGTGGCCTCATCCACAAGTGGATTGACTGTGGAGGTCAGAGCAAAACCATCGGCGGGTTCCATTAAAACAAGATTCTTCCTGATATCTGGAGGGTTCAACTCTTCGCAATTTACCCAATCAATTCAATTTGCCAGCGGGATACCATTTAATCCCGGAGATACAATTTCTGTTTCGTCCGCCAATATTGGTACCGGTACAATCGCAAACGTTAACATCTCCGGGTACCTGGCGACAAACTGAAAGGGGGAGCGTTAAGCTCCCCCAAGGCTGTACATTTTGTTCAGGGCCTCTCCTACC
>QIFJ01000252.1 GCA_003229755.1 Pseudomonadota bacterium | reverse complement strand
GTAGGAACTATGTTGGCAGGAAGTTCAACTCCGGGAAGATAAACGTCATTTTCCTTCTTTTCCAACATTCTGAGGGCAAGGTCCTCTTCGTATACCCATAGATTGACGGGCAGACCAAGACCGGCGCAGTGAACCGCCAGGGCAGTTCCCCAACTGCCGGCACCAAGGACTGTTATTCTGGATGGAGTAAAGTTCAAATCACACCCTGACAGATAGTCAGCCGAAAAAGATCTCGGCAATGGAGTAAAGCTCGGAGTCGACTGTCTTTAATTCAGCGACAGCGTCTTTGAGGGTAACTGAATCGATCCTGCCGTCTACAAGAGCTGTCATTAAACCGAACTTCCCCTCATGTACCAGATCGTGGGCCTTCACACCGAACCTGGTTGCCAGAATACGGTCGTGTGCCGTGGGTGAACCTCCTCTCTGAACATGACCGAGAACCGTTACGCGCGTTTCAAAACCGGTTCTGTCTTCGATCTCTTTGCCCAGGAACTGGCCTATCCCGCCAAGCCGCACATGCCCGAAGGCATCTACTTCCTCACTTTGGACAGCCAGACTTCCCTCATCATCGGAATCAAGCCGGGCTCCTTCAGCCACTACCACGATGGAGAAATTCTTGCCCCTGGAGTGGCGTTTGATGATAACATCCGCCACTTCATCCAGATGGAAGGGTCTTTCCGGAATAAGTATAAGATCGGCGCCTCCGGCAAGTCCGCTGTGTACGGCTATCCATCCCGTATGCCGCCCCATGACCTCGACAACCATGACCCTGTCATGCGATTCCGCGGTAGTGTGGAGGCGGTCTATGGCCTCAGTGGCGATAGTCACAGCTGTGTCGAAACCGAATGTATAATCGGTGCCCGAAAGATCGTTGTCGATAGTCTTGGGGACACCTACAACCGGCAGCCCCATCTCATACAGTTTCAGGGCAACACCCAGGGTGTCCTCCCCACCTACAATAACCAGTGCATCCAGACCAAGGTAACCGAACGTTTTTTTCACCTTTTCGGCGCCCCCTTCTTCCATGAAGGGATTCGTCCTGGATGTATGCAGAATGGTACCACCCTTGTGAAGAAGTCCTGTAACGGCTCTGAGTGTAAGCTCCTCGTGCTCTCCGGTGATCATACCCTTCCAGCCATGGAGGATTCCCACAATAGCGTCGCCTTCCTGAATGCCTTTTCTCGTAACTGCTCTGATCACAGCGTTCAGGCCTGGACAATCGCCGCCACCCGTTAGAATTCCAACTCTCATATGATCATCCTCCAAAATAGTATAGAGAAAACATTGATGATTTCGCAAGAAGTCATCAACGGCCCCATTAAGGGCGCCCAAATCAATAACTTGCTCAGCATTACAATCGCGCCCGAGCATGGGCGCCCGAATCCATAACCTTAATATATAGTTATGGATTCGTGAGGGAAGGAAAAACGACGCTTTTCCCTTCCCGAGGAGCAAAAAGCCGCTCATGGACTTTTTGCGACACTATCCAATAATGATTATTAAAAAGTATCAGAACCGCCCTTTCGCTGTCAAACTTCAAGGCCGGGATTTTACAAAAATATTTTTTCATTGGACTATGAGCGAACACATAATTTAACATGACATTCCATAAAGTACAGTATCCAGAAGGTTCAAATTCAGACTTTTTACGACCATATCAATAATGAAAAGTGGAAAACTCTACATAGTTGCCACACCTATTGGCAACCTGAAGGATATCTCGGCCAGGGCCAAAAAGACTCTGAGCTCCGTCAGCATGATCGCAGCGGAGGACACCCGCCGTACAAAGAAGCTCCTGTCCGCTACAGGGATCAGCAAAAGGACTATAAGTTACAGGGAACAGGTAAGGGAAAAAGCCTCGGCGCAGATAATCAGCGAACTAAAAAAAGGAGGGGATGTTGCTCTTGTCACGGATGCCGGCACCCCGGGGCTTTCAGATCCAGGGTATTTCCTCGTAAAGCAAGCCGCGAGAAATGATATTGCGGTTGTGCCTATACCCGGTCCGAGCGCACTGGCTGCCGCTATCAGCGCATCGGGGATATCCATGGACAGCTTTGTATTCGAGGGATTTCTACCCACCCGTTCTCCCGCTCGCCGCAGAAGGCTCGAAGAGCTGGGAGGCACGGGATATCCCCTGGCCATTTTTGAATCTCCCCGAAGGCTTCTTGCTACCCTTTCGGATATTGAAGCGGTCATCGGCAACAGGCATGTGGTTGTGGCCAGGGAACTTACAAAGATCTACGAGGAGTTCATAAGGGGAAACGTCAGGGAGGTAGCGGATAAACTGAAGGAAAGGGAAATAAAAGGTGAAGTCACACTCCTCGTGGAGGGCGGGGATGCCAGACCCGTGTCACTTGAACTGGACAAAGCTGTTAGCGAAATGAGAAACGCCGGGCTTTCCGCCTCAAAAACAGCATCGATCCTTGCACACCTGACGGGCGAGCCCAGGCGGAAGATCTACGAAATAGCCAAGGAAAAGAAAGGTATTAAAGGAGGCGAGGGAAATGGATGAAAAACAGATCATGAAGCTCATACAAGAGTACGTTGAGGATGGGGAACTTTCCTGCGGCGATGCCCACAAGATCTCCGAGGCCAACGGCATCGCCCTGCCCCTCATTGGCAGGATCTGCAATGAGTCTGATGTGAAGATAAAAATTACGAAGTGTCTGTTGGGGTGTTTTTAACCTCAGGGACACGGAGGGTTAAAAACAGGGAAGAGGAAGAAGGAAAAAGGAAAGAGGGGGAACCAGGCTATAGGCTGTGGACAGACCAAAGGCCAAAGAATGGCAGGCGATTGATTCTAACAGGGATGAAGGGGGTGGAGGGGATAAGAGTAGGCGTTGGGTTGGGTTTTATCTGAAGAGATAAGAGCTTTAACGCAGGGTGCCGCTGGCCGCCCATTCGGGCGGACCGCAGGGGGCCGCAGTGTAAAATCATTGTTTTGGGTTTACTAGAAACAAGAAACCAGAAACCAGAAACTCGTCGCCGGATCAGGCTCTTCGCCGCCTAAACCCGGCGATGATACCGCATCCAAGAAACGTCGCAACCAGCGACGACCCTCCGTAACTCAAAAGCGGCAGCGGCAAACCCACCACCGGCAGGATTCCCACTATCATTG
>QIFJ01000090.1 GCA_003229755.1 Pseudomonadota bacterium | reverse complement strand
TCACATTTCCGCCTCATACGTTATTCTCGGATCCACCCACACATATAGAAGATCAGAGATCAGGATCCCGATAAGAGTGAGTAAGGCAACGATCGTAGTTATGCCCAGGACAACCGGATAATCCCTTGAAAGTACCGCCT
Source organism: Pseudomonadota bacterium (assembly GCA_003229755.1). Taxonomy (GTDB): domain Bacteria; phylum BMS3Abin14; class BMS3Abin14; order BMS3Abin14; family BMS3Abin14; genus SZUA-178. Next base: position 2,561 of record QIFJ01000090.1, on the reverse strand, counting down.
CGAACCCGAGTTGGCCCATGCCCGGGATGGAGAAGATATTCTCTATGATCACACTTCCACCGAACATGCCGGGAAGCAGGTAGCCCATTAGCGTGATAATGGGTATCAGGGAATTGCGCAGGGCATGTTTGAAAACTTTTGCCCTGGCTGTACGGATATAGTCCTGCCTGATAACTTCGAGCATTCCTGCCCGCTGGTATCTTGACAGGGCTGCCAGCCCACCGTAAGTCAAAGTGAAAACGGGGAGGACCAGGTGCCATAGATGATCTCCCAGTCTCGTCATAAACGACGCTCCCGAAAGCCCCGAGGACGCAATGCCGTAGACGGGAAATATATCCAGGAAATCCCCGCCTCCGAGAAACATGATGAGAAGTACGGCCACCCAGAAGTTCGGCAGCGAATAAAGTATAAAAAGCACAATTGTGGTAATGCGGTCAGTCAGGCTGCCCTGATGGACCGCCGAGTACACACCCACAGGAATGGCTATCAGGTAAACAAGGAAAATGGATATAAGGTTAAGTTCAAGAGTGATCGGCAGCCGTTCGCCGATCTTTTCCAGCACGGGCCGATGGTCCTTGTAGGAATTACCGAAATCAAAGGTAACTACCCTTTTCAGCCAGATGCCGTACCTGATGAAGACAGGTTTGTCCAGACCGTAAAGGGCCCTGGTCTGCTCAACGATCTCCCTGGTCATCTCATCGCCCAGGAAGCCCTGCTCCCCCCTCCCGATCTTCATTGCAGCCGGGTTTCCCGGAGAGAGCTGGATCACCAGAAAAGTGATGAGAGTTATTCCCAGGAAGGTGGGAATTATCAGTAGAAGTCTGCGGGTAATATACTGGCCAAGGGGCAGGTATTCCTGTCCTTCAACTCGTGTTAAGCAAGCCCAATGTCCAATGACCAAAGACCAATGACCAACGACCAAAGACCAATGTCCAAGGACCAATGTAAAAGACACCAGAAGTATGTAACCGTAACCACGTTGGTCGTTCACTTTTGCAACCACCTTGGTCGTTGGTCGTTCACTTTTGCAACCACGTTGGCCGTTGGTCGTTGGTCGTTCACTTATATTTCTGCATTCCCAACGGCACATACCATTCTGTGGGATCAAGCCCGAGGGGGTAGACCGTCACATTTTCGAACCGTTTATCCAGGGCGACCAGGCTCTTGCTTACGAACAGGAATGTATACGGCTGTTCATCGTGGAGGATCTGATGGAACCGCCTGTACATTTTGATTCTTTTCGTCTTATCGAAAGTCACCCTCGCTTCCTCTATGATCCTGTCGGCTTCAGCGTTTTTGAAACCGACAAAGTTAGAGCCCCTCTCAGCCTGTGATGAGTGCCAGACTTGAAAGGGATCAGCCTCAACACCAAGCCTCCAGCCAAGTATCACCGCATCAAAGGTCCTGTCATCAAGAACCTTCGTGAAAAGGGCCCATTCCAGAGGCCTTATATTCATTTCGATTCCTGTTTTTTCCAGGCTGTCCTTCAATATTGTAGCCATCTGCTCTGCGAACTGATTCCCTGAGGAGAAAGTGAACTCGAATCGGAAAGGTACCCCATTCCTGTCCCTGATCCCGTCTCCGTCCGTGTCCTTCCACCCAGCTTCGTCCAGCAGCTTTTTCGCTTTTTGCGGATCGTAGGGCCAGGGTTCGATCTCCTTATTGTAATCAGGACTCTCGAAAAAGAAGTTCCCCGTGACTACTCTGCCGAAACCGTAGCGCAGCTTTTCAAGGATCAACTCACGGTCAATGAGCATCGTCAGGGCCTTTCTAACCCTGCTGTCGGAAAAAAAGGGGCGCTTCTGATTCCAGCCTATAAAGGAATAACCTGGAAGATAGTACTGTAACTTGTCGAACATCCTGGTGAACTTTTCTCTCTTCGTCTGTCTGACCCACTGGATCGGAGTGAGCCCCATGAGATCCATCTCTCCTCTTTTGAGGACCTGGAGAGCCACTGTTTCATCTGTGATTATTTTGAAGGCAATCTTTTTCAGATGGGGTTTTTCGCCCCAATAATCTTCGTTTCTTTCCAGAATGATCTCTCTACCCGTATCCCATTTTACAAACCGGTAGGGACCGGAGCCCATGGGTTTACGGCCGGAAGGATGTGTATTGAAGTCCCCGTCTGAAAAGATGTGCTTCGGAAGGATGCTCATACCGCCGATCATCTCCAGAGTCTTGAAATATGGCTCGGAATATGTAAATCGCACCTTTCTGTCGTCAAGAGCTTCCACCTTTTCCAGATTGCGGAAGTAGTTCCTCAAGTGCGGTGCGTCCACCTTGGGGTCTTTAACGTTATCGAAGGTGAAAACAATATCTCTGCTCGTCAGCGGGGTTCCATCCTGCCACTTAAGCCCCTCTCTGAGCTTAAATATGTATTGGAGCTTATTCTGGGAAACCTCCCATGACTCTGCAAGGAGCGGTACAAGTTCCAGGGTTTTGTTGTCTCTTTCCACCAGGCTTTCGTAAATAAAACTGTTCACTCTCCCCTCGTAAACATCTGTAGCTGTAACAGGATTAAGGGTCGCGGGTTCCGCAGACAGTCGGTAAACCAGCCACCC
>QIFJ01000002.1 GCA_003229755.1 Pseudomonadota bacterium | reverse complement strand
ACAACGATGTTATCAAGGGAATGATAATGGCCGGTGATGTGGGAAGGGCCGGACTGTACCTGGGACTGATGAGAAACAAGGTTAAGACGACAAGCTTTAATGAGTACCTCCTTGCAGATGACTTCGGTGCGGTTCATATGCCGGAGGAGGTGAAAGAAAAGCTTAAACAACCGATTCGAGTGATCGAGTAATAGAACATTAGAGCATTGGAAATTAGAGCATTAGTGATTGGATATTGGAAAGTGGAAATTGGAGAAACCAGGGAAAAGCTTTAACGCAGAGGGCCGCCAGTCTTCGCCAAGGCTTCGACCCGGCAAGCAGGCCGCCCACATGGGCGGATCGCAGGGGGCCGCAGAGAAAAACCTGGGCTTGGGTTCATCAAGGAGACACTGAAATAATTAAGGATTTGGGTTTACTAGAAACCAGAAATTAGAAACCAGAAACTGGTTATATGGTATCCCCCTCTCCTCGGTCCTCTCCCACCAGGGGAGAGGAATAGGGAAGCAAGGTATCAGAGATATGAAAAACTTATCAAAGGTAAACAACCCATACAACGACGACAAAGTAATAAGCCAGTGCTCCATATTCGGCATGATGAATACCACCGGCGAGGTCTTCTCAGGCAAGGAGATCATTACCGCTATCTCCAATATGCATGAGAGGGGAAACGGCCTCGGCGGTGGCTTTGCCATCTACGGCTGTTATCCTGATTACCCTGATGATTACTGTCTCCAGATAATGTTCGACACCAGGGCGAGCAGGGAGGAGACCGAGGCTTATCTGAAGAGGTTTTTCCACATTCGTCATTTAGAGGAGATCCCCACGTTTCCAATGGATGTCATTAAAAGTCCGCCTGATGTCTATCGCTATTTTGTACAACCTAAAGTGGAGGAAGTGCACGAGATCATCACCGATGAAGACCTTGTGATCAGGCGGGTGATGAAGATCAATACGACCCTGGACGGGGCATATGTATTCTCCTCAGGCAAGAATATGGGTGTTTTCAAGGGAGTGGGATTTCCGGAGGAGATCGCCGAGTACTTCGGGCTCGAGCACTATCATGGATATATATGGACCGGACACGGAAGGTTTCCGACCAACACGCAGGGGTGGTGGGGCGGAGCACATCCATTCTCGCTCCTTGACTGGACGGTCGTGCACAACGGCGAGATATCGTCATACGGCGCCAACAGGCGCTTTCTCGAGATGTACGGCTACATTTGCACCATGCACACCGATACGGAAGTTATTGCATATGCTATCGACCTGCTGGCCCGCAAACACGGCCTGCCCGTGGAAACGGTAATGGATATATTCTCTCCGCCCGTGTGGGAACAGATCGACAGAATGGAACATGAGGATAGAAAATACTTCGATATACTGCGCAGCACATATGGGCCTTTGCTCCTGAACGGGCCATTCGCCGTGATCATTGCTCACCACGGCGAGATGGTGGCGCACACTGACCGAATACGGCTTCGACCTATGGTAGCGGGGATCAAGGGAAACATGGTCTACGCCTCCAGCGAGGAATCGGCTATCAGACTGGTTTCAAAAGATCTGGACAGGGTGTGGATCCCAGTTGGGGGACATCCGGTAATTGCCAGGCTGAAGGAGTTGGCCAGGGAAGATGTTGTTGAAGCGAAAGCTGAGGGGATGGAGGTTTAATAATGTTGACAGCACAGCTGCCGGAATTTGCCGTCGATTGCGACCAGGAGCGCTGTATCCAGTGCCGTGTCTGCGAGCGGCAGTGTTCCTTTGACGTTTTCGACTACGATGCCGACAACAACATCATGCTCCACAGAGAAGAAAACTGCGTCGCCTGCCAGAGGTGCGCTGTCCTGTGCCCCACAAACGCTCTGGTGATAAGGGAGAATGCATATACTTATAAGCCAAACGCCAACTGGACCAGAGAGGCTATATCGGACCTGAAGAAGCAGGCGGAAACAGGTGGTGTTCTTCTCACCGGCATGGGGTGCGACAAGCCCCACAAGATCTACTGGGACCACATACTGATAAACGCCTCACAGGTGACTAATCCATCGATAGATCCGCTTCGCGAACCTATGGAGCTGAGAACTCATCTTGGCAGGAAACCCGATTCACTTGAAATGAAGGACGGCAGGCTGAGTTTCCCGGATTATCCCAACGTGGTGCTATCGACGCCTATAATGTTCGGTGCCATGTCCTATGGGGCGATCAGCTACAACTCCTTCAAGTGCCTGGCGCAGGCAGCCTACGAATACGGGACCCTGTTTAATACCGGCGAAGGCGGCTGGCCCAGAGAGCTTCGCAAATACGGTTCTGCCACGATCGTGCAGTGTGCCTCCGGGCGATTCGGGATCGACCTGGAGTACTTCAATGACGCGGCCATGGTGGAGATCAAGATCGGACAGGGAGCAAAACCGGGTATTGGCGGGCACCTTCCTGGCGAAAAAGTTTCAGAACACATCAGCGAGACGAGGATGATCCCGGAAGGCAGCGATGCACTTTCCCCGGCTCCGCATCACGATATCTACTCCATCGAGGACCTTCAGATGCTGGTCCATGCCCTTAAGGAGGCTACAAATTATCAGAAGCCTGTTTCAGTGAAGATCTCCGCGGTCCACAACTCACCGGCCATAGCGTCGGGGATGGTCAGGGCCGGAGCCGATATCATTGTTTTAGACGGCCTGAGAGGCGGCACAGGGGCAGCTCCCAAGACACTCAGGGACAACGTGGGTCTGCCCATAGAACTTGCTCTTGCCGCGGTTGATGCGAGGCTGAGGGACGAGGGGATCCGCAACTGGGCAAGCCTCGTGATTTCAGGCGGTATCCGCAACTCGGCTGATATCTTCAAGGCGATCGCCCTGGGAGCGGACGCGGTTTACATTGGAACGCCCGCACTAATAGCCCTTGGCTGTACGGTATGCCAGAAGTGCTATACGGGAAAGTGCGCCTGGGGAATTACCACACAGGACCCATATCTGACCAAGAGGGTTAATCCCGAGATAGGCACACAGAGTCTGATAAATCTGCTGCGCGCATGGAGTCTGGAGATCAAGGAACTTCTGGGATGCGGCGGCATAAAC
>QIFJ01000028.1 GCA_003229755.1 Pseudomonadota bacterium | reverse complement strand
CTCCTCTCTGCGATGTGTTATAATATCAGCGCAAAACCGGGGGGACGTAACAATCTCATCCATGGGGATCTCCATCTGAGTTAAATAGTAGTTGGATACAACCTGGTGTTTATAGTACTTAAGGACACATGGGTAAGGGCGCCTTTGTCTATCAATAAACGTCACAATTCACCAGTCTGTTGCCCAAATCCCTGGTTTTAATGGGGTCAGGGTAGTCGATGTGGTATTATAGGTGCAACTTATTTAAAGAGGAAGTTGCCTATGATGGGCCGCGAAGATCCGCCCCAGCCCTCTGTGCCAATGTGAGTTAGACACTTTCCTTTAGTCATTGAACATCTTCTGGTAGAATATATATCCACTCTTAGGAAAGTGTCCACCAATACACTACCACTTCATTGCTATCGTAATACAGGGGGGTGTTGAGGAGGGAACACATCTCTGGGGATTCAACGTACTGCTGCTTTTGGTTAAGAGCCAACGGTTTTTTTATCGGAATAGCACGGGATCGCATATACCTGATTATGGTGTTTTGGGGCAGAGTATAACTTCAAGTTTGAACTTATGATTCCTATAAAAACGATAAACAGGAGGTGAATTATGAGGAGGTGTGGTTTCGCATTATTTTTGCTGTTATCCATTTCAATCATCACCCTTTCAGCATGTGGAGGAGGTGGTGGTGGAAGTGAAGCTGTAACCCCACCGACGATATCTCTCCTTGGCACGTATAACCTTACTGGATTTGATATAGATTTTTATGATGGTCTTTTTTACATGGGCTCACTGGCTGAGACAGATTTTTCGTCTTGGTCAGGCGAGATGAAAATAGGATTGACAACATTTAATCAATCATTTGTCCTTGAAGGTGTTGTTGGAGGAACAAGCGGAACATACGTGATCACCTATACAAGTGGCACTTCTGTAGGTTATGCGACAGTAAACGATGGTGGCACTATTTATACGATTGGGTTTTCAATAACGGGTAATAATATTACTACCTTCACATCAGGATATGATCCAGTCCTTGGTTGGGACTGGGAGGAATGGGATTATTGGGTAAAAACTTCTGACAGTCTAGGTGGTTCAATAACAAGCCTATCAATAGAAAGTGATAAGTTAGGTAGTCCGGTATTAGGATTCGCCAATTTGATTGATTGGAACTAACGAAATCAGATTTGCATTATAAACCTCAGGAACGCCCATTAAGGGGCACCTTGTCAACGGCAAAAGTTATCCATTAGCAGGGTTTGTTTCCCTGCTCTTTCTTATCGGATAACGTTATCCTCATTGCGTCCGTTATTTCTATATATTCGGTGTCAGCTGCAGCTGCACCAGTCGCCCATCAGGATCAAGACCGGTTATCCGCTCCCTGCCACACAAAGTGTGGCCCAGAAAATATTCGGTTCCGTACCGAAGGCTTTGACGTCGAACCTCAGATTTCCTGATAAAAAAATTTCACACAGGTAGTTGCGATTAATATTAGGATTTGCTGTTGTGATATACGTACAAATCCATAGCAAGATAGATGAAAGAGTCGGATAACCCAAAGAGGCAAGATCCGTCCCCGGAGTTTTGGTCCCAGGACCCAGGACCCATGTTACAGAGACTCACCCTCTCCTAACCTCTCCGGCTGGCCTATGGCCAGAGTCCAACGCCCAACGTCCAATGTGAGTTCAAACAATAATAAGATTGCTTCGTCGCTCCGAAATATCGACGCTCCTCGCAATGACGCTGGCCTTTGCCAGAGTTTCTTGTTTCTCATTTCTAGTTTCTAGTAAACCCAAGCAAAGAGTTTTACTCTGTGAAACTCTGCGGTAAGGGCTGAATAGCCCTCCCTGCGGCCCCCTGCGCTACAGGCTATTATCACTTTGCGTTATTTGCGGCTCCCGGTTCCGGTCCCAAAACCCATGACCCACCTTACAGAGACTCACCCTCTCCTAACCTCTCCCCTCAAGGGAGAGGGATTATGTTGGATAGGTTGTGGGATCCGATCCTTTTTATTTTAGGTTGAAATACCGCGTTGGTCATTGGTCGTTGGTCACTCCAAAACCCTCTTTCCTCCTCCCTTTTCCCTTCTCCCTGCTTTAACCCCCTATTTTTTCCACGTCGCCGGAACAAGGAGCACCAGGATGGAGAACAGCTCCAGCCTGCCGGCGAGCATGAGAAAGGACAGCATCACTTTGCCCGGCCCCGAGATCCACGCGTAGTTCTCCATTGCGCCTACCTTGCCAAGCCCCGGACCTATATTCGAGAGAGTGGCTATAGACGCGGACATGGCAGTCACGAGATCCACCTTTTCCGTTAAGGTAAGAAAAACTATACCGAAGGCGAACAGGAACATATAGATAACGAAGTACGAGATCGCCGCAAGGACATAGGCATCGGGAACGGACCGGTTATTGACTTTTACCGGTATCACCGCATTGGGAAAGATCGCCTGAAGGATACTTTTGAAGCCGGACTTTACCGCCACGAACACCCTGACGACCTTCAGACCGCCACCAGTGGAGCCTGCACACCCTCCAATGAACATGAGCATGATGAGTAGGAATTTCAGGAAGGCCGGCCAGAGGTTAAAATCCGCCGTGGTGTAGCCTGTAGTCGTCATGATGGATACAACCTGGAACGCGGCCTGCCTGATCGTCTCCCCGGAAAAAACCTTCTGTTCAAAGGACAGCACCAG
>QIFJ01000167.1 GCA_003229755.1 Pseudomonadota bacterium | reverse complement strand
GCGATATCTCCGACCAGGCAGACCGGGTTTCCAAGCGGATAAACATCATCAGCCTGAAGAGGCGTGTGTGATGCTGTCTCTTCTTGGAGGGATCTTTCTGGGTTGGTCCCTTGGGAGTAATGATGCATCCAACGTCATCGGTCCAGCGGTATCCTCCAGGATGCTGCGGTTCCGAACAGCCGCTATTATAGCTTCCATCAGCGTCGTGGCAGGCGCCCTGCTTCAGGGCAGCTCAGGGATGGAGACTCTTTCCGGCCTCACCAACATGACCCTTCACCAGGCGACCATCTCCTCTGTAGCTGCTGCTGTTACGATAACGATCATGACGGTCATTCGCCTCCCCGTCTCCACATCGCAGGCAGTTGTTGGGGCTATTCTGGGGATAGGGATGGTGAATAATCAGGTGAACTTCGCGGGGCTGCAGAAGGTGGTTATATCCTGGCTTGGGACTCCTGTAGTCGGAGCTATAATAGCCATTATTGTGTACAGGGTTCTGGCTGTCCTGAAAAACTTCCTCAACCTGAACCTGCTGCAGGCGGACTTTATGCTGCGTATCGGCCTCGTTGCCGCCGGGGCGTACGGGGCCTATGCCCTGGGAGCGAACAACGTGGCCAACGTGACCGGCGTCTTTGTTGGCGCCGGCTTCCTTAGTGTGCCCTGGGCGGTTCTAATCGGCAGCCTGAGTATCAGCATAGGTATAATGACCTTCGGCCGCAGGGTCATGGATACGGTAGGTTCCAGGCTGGTCAAGCTGGATCCCTTTTCGGCGCTGGTTGTCCTGCTGGCGGAGGCTGTTACAGTACACTTCTACACCTTCGTGGGAGTCCCCGTATCCACATCACAAGCGGTTATAGGCGCTGTCCTCGGTGTTGGCATTCTCAAGGGCATGAATACCGTCAGCAGGCGAACCCTCGCTGGAATACTAAGCGGCTGGTTCTTCACCCCTGTGGTAGCTGCCTTGATCTCCCTTGGCCTTGTCTACTTCATCCGGGTGCTCTGAACCCGGCTTTGAGACCCAGGACCCATGTCCCAGGACCCATGTATTCAGGGTGTTCTGATACTATTCTCTATGGCCCACTCGGCTGCGCAACCCCCTTTTAGCTTCGCTTCGTGATTCACCAAAACCCCGGCTTGATATAATTGAGCTATCCAGGTTCCGTTAAAAGACCCTGAAGGGAAGCTCAGAGAGGGCTCAGAAGGCGAAGGGTCTTTTGACGGAACCTGGATATTACGTATTAATCACCAACTGATTGGGAGATGATCCGAAATTAGAAACTGGAAATTGGAGATTAGAAATTGTTAGTTGTTGGTGGTTAGTTGATAGTTTTGACCTAAACCCAGAGCCCAGAGCCTAGCGCCTATAGCCTGTTTTACTCATCTCATAGTCCTAAAAACGCCTCTCTGATCTCATCGGATTGTTTTATTACATCCGGCGTTCCCTCGGCTTTGATGGAGCCCTCCTGCATAACGTAAACGTAGTCGGCAGCGCTTAAGGAAGCGTCCGCGTTCTGCTCCACCAGGAGGATCGTTAAACCTACTTCCTCCTTCATCTTCCCGATAGTATCGAAAACCTCCATAACCAGCTTTGGAGCGAGCCCCTGGCTTGGTTCATCCAGCATGATAAGTTTCGGTCTTGCCATAAGTGCCCTTCCTATGGTGACCATCTGCTGCTGCCCCCCAGACAGTGTACCCGCAACCTGTTTTCCCCTTTCCTCAAGTATGGGAAAAAGTGAGTAGACAAGCTCAAGGGATTCGTCAAGCTTCGCCATATTCTCCTTCAGATATGCTCCCATCATCAGGTTCTCATATACCGTCATCTCCTTGAAGATGTGCTTACCCTCCGGCACCAGGGTCATTCCCCTTGCCACCTTCCGGTGCGGGGGCATTGCCGTGATATCCGCATCCTCGAAAATTATCTTTCCCGCACGGGGTTTGACGGATCCGAAAATCGTCCAGAGCATTGTGGATTTACCCGCGCCGTTGGGACCCAGTACTGAGGTAATGGAGCCCTTTTTTACCTCGATATCGGGCCCCCAGAGTACCTGCATGGGCCCGTAACCGGATTCCAGTTTCTGAACCTTAAGCATCTTTTTCCTCCGGCGGATGACCCAGGTATACCTCTATTACCCTCGGATCTGTGAGGGCCTCCTGTGTGGGCTCATCCACCAGTTTGGCCCCCTGATGCATTACAAGAACCCTCTCTGCAAGGCGCGCCACAGCCCTCATGATATGCTCCACCATGGAAACAATCGCTATTCCTTCCGTATCCCTTATGTGTTTTATGAAGTCGACCATATCATCGATGTCCTTGGGGTTCATTCCGGCCATGGCTTCATCCATGAGCAGCAGCCTCGGCTTCATGGCGAGGGCCCTGGCAAGTTCCACCATCTTCTTCTCGATGGGAGTCAGCCCCCCTGCCGGTTTATCCCTGTGGTCCTTCAAGCCGATAAGATCGATATAGTGATCCGCCATCTCCATGGCCGTATTCACGTTGATCTTGCTGCCCTGCGCTCCGAACATGGCGCCTATGGCAATGTTCTCCAGCACCGAAGCAGAGGCGAAGGGACGGGGGATCTGAAAGGTTCTCCCGATACCCAGGTGGGCCCTTTTATAGGCGGGAAATTTGGTAATATCCCGATCCTCGAAGATTATCCTGCCCTCATCGAGAGGAAAGACCCCGTTAATCAGGTTGAAAAGGGTGGTCTTACCTGCCCCGTTGGGTCCTACAATGGCCATTATCTCGCCACGGGTGATCTCCAGGCTGATGTCGTCCACGGCAACAAGCCCGCCGAAACGTTTTGTCCATGACTCACCTCAGATAATGTATTTTTCAAGTCTCGTTCCCTGAACCCTGGTCCTGAGCATCCCGATGGTCCCCTCGGGGAACATGGTTATTATCAGGATAATTATGGGAGCGAATATCAGAAGCTGAAGGCCCGGCAAAGTTATGGCCAGATAGTACTTTGTGATTCCGTAAATGAGGCCTCCTACTATTGGCCCCAGCAGAGTCCCTGCACCCCCGAGAAGCACTATGATAATGGCTTCGATCGTGTAGTGTATTTCAAAGACATCATCCGGATAGACGTAAGTAAGCTTAAGCGCCCAGGCCACCGCGCCCAGAAGGCCGGCGAAAATGGCGCTGGTTATGAAGGCGATGATCTTGTACCTGGTAACGTTGACGCCCATGACCTTCGCGGCATCCTCGTCCTCACGGAGTGCGGTGAGGGCGTAACCCACCTTGTTCCTCATATAGATGAGAGTCACTAATGCCGCACCGATCGCAACAGCGAATGTAAGTACATCAGCCCAGAAAGTTGAGATTATACCGGCCATCTCCCTGCCAAAGGCAACTTTCATGTTCCTGGAAAAGATAATGCCGTCGGCGCCGTTCCATATCCTGGCGCCCTCAATAAGATACCGGAACCCCTCACTCACTCCGATGGTTGCGATAGCAAAGTATGCCCCCCGCAGCCTGAGAGCAACTGCTCCCACCGCAAGGGAAAGAAGTGTCGAGAAAAGAGCCGCCATCAGAAGGCCGATGATGATCATTCCAACTCCCAGGCCTTTATCGTAAAGCCCCCAGATGGATAAAGCCATGCCGTAGGTGCCGACTCCCATGAAGGCCACATAACCGAAATCCACATAACCCGTCATGCCCAGGAACAGATTAAAAGCCTGGCCCATAGCACAGTAGAAGGCAAGCTGAGAGATCAACTGCCACT
>QIFJ01000232.1 GCA_003229755.1 Pseudomonadota bacterium | reverse complement strand
AACTCTTTTCAGAACCGAATTCAGTGCTCAGGTTCAGCCGCTGGCCCCTTCCGAACAGGTTTCCCTGGGAAAGAGAAAGCGTTCCCACCAGACCGTCAATGCTGGAAAAGGCAAAGCCGGCCGTAAAAGTGCCGCTTGTGCCTTCCCGCACAGTCACGATCAGGTCAGCCTCGTCGCTTCCTGCTTCTGTGACCTGAATAGCAACATTCTCGAAAAACCCCATGGCCTTGATGAACCGCCGTGAATCATCAATTTTCTGCTGACTGAACAGATCTCCTTCCATAAGACGCATCTCTCGCCTGATTACGTAATCTCTCGTTTTGAAATTTCCCCTTACATTTATCCAGCGTATCCGAACCAGGGGCCCTTTTTCCAGGTTCATCTCAAGGTTGATGAGACCCTTTTCAGGATCCTTTCTGAACCGCGTTTCCACCTTGGCCCTGGCGTAACCAATATCCCTGTAAACGCCCTCTAACAACCTGATATCATCGAGAAGGAGTGTCCTTACGAAAACGTCTCCCGACGTCAAACCCATACGACCCTGAGCGTCCAGCGCATGGTCGTCCCACTCCCCAGTGAAGCGAACGTCTCCAACCGTGTACTGGGGACCCTCTTGAACCCTGATGGCTACATACAGGCCTTCGCCCTCAGGATGTACCTTAACCTCCGGTTCATTAACAACTGCGTCAAGATAGCCGTGCTCCATATACAGAAGCCGGATCCTGATCAGATCATCCTTTATCTGATCCTTGAGGAATACTCCGGAGCTTGAGATCCACGAGATCGGTCCTTTTTCCCTGACCATCATTGTCTTTGTAATAGTGTGGTCGTCGATATTCCTGTTCCCGAGAATATCGATCTCGGTAATGAGAGATTTTCCGCCCTCCTCAACAATGTAGACCATACGTACTCCTGTTTCAGTTTCCTCAGGTTCCGGGGTGATCTCAATGTCGTAGAATCCTGATTTACGGTAGACGTCCTTCAGAGCCTCCAGCTCTGCAGGAAGACCGGCGGGATTATAGAAACTGAAAACTTTCATCTGCAAAGCCTTGTTGAGATCAGAATCTGAAACACCTTTATTGCCCCTGAACTGAATACTTCCAAGCATGGGGTACTCTTCCACCCTCACCCTGATTACAACACCGTCAGTTGTCTCCCGCTCCTGAATTGCCACCCGGGAAAATGCTCCCAGGCGGTACAGGGCTTTGACATCCCGGGTGACAAGGGAATCATCCCAAAGGTCGCCAACTTTCCAGGAAAGCACCCTCTCGATACTTGACCTGTCGATCCTGGCATTACCTTCAACTTCAATGGAGACCACGGGCACAGGTTCGGCAGCCAGTATTGATGGGACCATTGTTGTTGCGAATATGGCCAGAAACAGGAATGTCGCCAACGACCTGGTTGAAAGCAACTTTTATTATTCCTCCGGATCCAGCGAACCGTTTCTTATGACGAATCGGGCATGGAATTTTTCATGAGTGACCACGAGGAAGGTGGTTTTCATCTCGCTGTTGAGTTCCAGAAACAGGTCTTCCACTGAACGGGCGGTAACAGAGTCCAGGTTGCCGGTTGGTTCATCAGCAAGAACGATGTCTGGATCGTTAACAAGAGCCCTCGCCACAGCAGCTCTTTGCTGCTCACCACCTGAGAGTTCGCCTGGCCTGTGCTCCATCCTGGATGAAAGGCCGACACGATCCAGGATATACTCAGCTCTTTGGGCCACTCTTTTCCGGTCCTCACCGGAAATGATCCCCGGGATCATCACGTTTTCGATACACGTGAACTCCGAGAGCAGGTAATGCATCTGGAAAACAAATCCGACCTTCTGGTTCCTGAAAGCCGAAAGCTTCTGTTCGGAGAATCGGAAAATATCTTCCCCACCCACGAGGACGGTCCCGGCAGTGGGCGCGTCAAGCCCCCCAACGATGTGGAGGAAGGTGCTCTTGCCGGCACCCGACGCTCCAAGGATCCCGGTTATTTCTCCTTCGCGCAGAACAAGGTCTACTCCGCGAAGGACCTCTATGGTCTGGCCGCCCTTACGAAAGGATTTCACCAGACCTTCCACCTCGAGAACGGGCCGGGGCGCGGGATCACTCATAGCGAAGGATCTCCACAGGGTTGAGTGTGGCCGCCTTGCGGGCAGGATAGATGACGGCGGCGAAAGTTACCACAATTGCTGCAAGGCATATTGCGGCCACGTCAAGGGGGACGACCTTGATCGGCAGTGTGGTGACATAGTAGACACTGTTTGGCAGTTCCACGAACTGGTATCGGGCAAGGATCCACGAAAGGGACAATCCAAGCGCCAGCCCCAGTAAAGTGCCTCCTACACCGATGACCAGCCCCTCGAGCATGAAGATCTTTCCAATGGAGTTTCTCGTGGCACCCATTGCTTTCAGGATGGCGATCTCCCTGCCTTTTTCCATTACAACCAGGATAAGAGTCCCGATAATATTAAACGCGGCTACAACAATGATCAGGATCAGGATAACGAACATTGTTATCTTCTCAAGCTTCAGGGCGGAAAAGAGATTCTGGTTCATCTCTCTCCAGTCCCTCACCCAGTAGGCATATCCCAGGACGGACTGGATCTGCTTTACCGTCTGTTCCGTACTGTAAATATCTTTGACCTTTACAGCCACACCGGTAACATCGCTGCCCATATCGAAGAAGGCCTGTCCCGCTTCCAGGCTCACAAGTACCAGACCAGTGTCGTATTCGTACATCCCGGTTTCAAACACTCCTTCTACCGTGAACTGTTCCAAAAGCGGGATCATCCCGAAAGGAGAGGAGATCTCCGAAGGCGATACGAGAGTCACCTGGTCTCCGACCCTGATGCCGTAGATACGCACCATTTCGATGCCGACAACAATGCCGTTCCCGGAAAGATCATCGAGGGAGCCCTTTACCATGTTTTTTGCAAGGTCTGTTACCTGCCCCTCTCTGGCAGGATCTATCCCTCTCACAATGACTCCAGTCACTTCTCCGTTGATCTTGAGCAGAGACTGACCCATGACATAAGGTGATAGACCAACTACCTGATCGTTCTCGCCTATTTTCTCGATCACTGATTCATACTCCGGTATCCCCTCTGCACTCTGCACAAGGATGTGGGATGTGGTTCCAAGTATGCGATCCTTCATGTAATCGGAAAACCCGGTCATTACAGAGATAACAGTGATCAGAGCGGCTACACCCAGAGCAACGCCCAGGATCGAGATAACAGTGATCAGAGAAACAAAGGCATGTCTGCGTCGGGACCGGAGGTGACGCAGGGCCACCATCCATTCAAAGGAAAGCTTCAAAGATCTCCTCTCGTCTATTCTTTTCTCTGATGGGGAAACAG
>QIFJ01000218.1 GCA_003229755.1 Pseudomonadota bacterium | reverse complement strand
GCTCCTTGAAAAAATCCCTCTTCTGAGATGGTTCTATTTTTCATCGAAGCAAATGCTGGAAGCCATTATCGTAAACGAGGAGGATCGCTTTCGCAGGGTTGTCCTCGTACAATATCCCAGATTGGGTATGTACAGCATAGCGTTTGTCACCGGCGAGAGTACCGGGGAACTCAGGGAGAAGATCCCGGGGCGCTCCTATACTGTCTTCATACCGACCACTCCCAACCCTACTTCCGGATTTCTCTATATAGTACCGGAAAACGAACTCACACCCCTCACCTGGCGTGTTGATGAGGCCTTTCGTATGATAATCTCAGCAGGCGTTATTCTTCCAGCAGAACCTGAAGCCGTCTATTCCGAAGTAACACAGGCTCCTTCAGAAGATGTTGCGGCCGACGAGACATCAAAGCCCATGGAGACGATGGATAGTATGACGGTAAAATATTGATGACTTCGAAAGAAGTCATCAATGCGCCCATTGGGGGCGCCCAAATCGATGACTTGCTCAGCATTACAATCGCGCCTATTGAGGGGCGCCCGAATCCATAACCTTAATATATAGTTATGGATTCGTGAGGGAAGGGAAAACGACGCTTTTTCCTTCCCGGGGAGCAAAAAGCCGCTTATGGACTTTTGTGAGGAAAGTGAAAATGACACTTTTCACTTTCCGCGGAGTAAAAAGCCACGGATGGACTTTTTACGACCATACAAATACGCCGCTGTGATCCTCTCCGTAATTGCTGCCTTGTGGCTGACAACACTCTTTCCGCTGAGCGTCCAGGCCCAGGGTTATGTTTCAGGAGATTCGCGGAAGTTAACGATAATTGAGCCTGCCGGAGAACCTCCTCAACTGGATCCCGCCTTTGAGATGATCATGGACAAACTGGACAGGGACCTGAACTACCTGCTTTCAGCTCCGGTCAGAATGACCCCCAAAGGGACTGCCTATTTCGGGGTCACATTACTCACCACAATTTATCTTCTTGATTTCGATGATGAATATCTCGACGATATTTCTTCCGAAAGAGGGAAAAGCTCTGATCGCATCTACGATCGGCTCAATATCATCGGATCCAATATACCCGAGATCGCGGCGGGGATGTACATCCTCGGGAGCTTTCTAAAGAGTCAGACGTTAAAGACCAAGTCTCTGCAAGGCCTGGAGGCATCGGCTCTGACTGCTCTGGTTGCCGTAGGTACAGGTTATCTTATCGGGCATGCAGGACCGGATCAGGCAAATGATGCCGGCGGGTTCAGAACTCTGACTCGAAACAGATCCATGCCGGACCTGAGTACAGCTCTATCCTTTTCCTTTGCCGGCGTTCTGGCCTATGAACAGAGGCTAATGCCCCAAATAGCTGTCTATAGCCTGACTACGGGGATCGGTCTTGCCAGGCTCTACGACAGACATGCCTGGCCATCTGACGTGTTTTTAGGGGCTGTCATGGGTCTCACCATCGGGAGGACAGTTGCCAACCTGTCCACAAAACCGGTTGGTGAAAAACTTTCATTCTATCCCATGGTTTTTTCATCTTCCCAACCATCAATGGGTGTCGGTTTAAAGTACAGTTTTTGAAGTTTAATTGGCTCTGGGCTTTGGGCAATGGGCCATGGGCTACGTCTATAAAATCTCAATCCTACTTGGATGTTGACCAAGGCACAAAGCTCATAGCTCACAGCACATCGGTTGTTAGTTGAGTTTTATTTTAAACCTATAGCCTACCGCCTATAGCCTATAGCCTGATTTCACTCATCACGCATTACGCATCACGTTAACTACGTTGGACATTGGACCTTGGATCTTGGACCTCCGGGGATATTGGACCTCCGGATTATTTTATCGTCACTACGCTTATCCCCGGAATTTCACCCCCCTTACTGACAAGATCCGCCAGTCTTGTGGGTTCGGGAAGTTTATAGCCTCTGAGACAGAGCAGGGCACACTTTAAGGCCTCGGCTGGATCCAGCAGGTGCCCCGGTGAGATGTAAAGCGGCCTGCACCGGTTTTTCGAGCGCAGCACGTATCCTGCGATCTTCCCTTCCATCATCAGGGGTTCCCTTTCAAAGGCATCCTTTTCAGGCTCTGAATGCTCTCCCGAAAGATAGCTCTTTGCACATCCAACAGAGGGCTTGCCGGTGATCAGGCCCAGGTGGGAGGCCAGCCCGAATTTTCTGGGGTGCGCGATACCTGCTCCATCTACCATTATTATATCCGGTTCCGGTATCTCGGAAAGAAGGGGCAGCAGGGGAGGTACCTCCATGAAAGAGAGGAGTCCGGGTATATATGGAAACTCCATAAGCCCGTCCTTGCGCCAGGTTCCCAGAACTTCCATCGCCGGAAAGCTGAGAAGAACCGCGGAGGCCGTAAGTGTTTTGTTCCCTCTGCGGTAAGATACATCTAATCCCAGTATCTTTCCGGTTTCCGGAGCCGCCTGTGACCCTGGTGGACAATTCCTTCTGCAGTAAGGCTGCCTGCTTTGGAGTAATGTCCCATTTATTTGTCGGGTAAATCTGCATCCTGGCAACCTTAATAGTGTTTGCTGATTCTTTGGGAAACGAATAGTTTGAGCATTAGAATATTAGAAATTAGAAAATTAGACATTAGAAATTAGGGTTCATCTCCAAATTAGTTGGTGATTAATACGTAATATCCAGGTTCCATCAAAAGCCCCTTCGCCTTCCGAGCCCCCTCTGATCTTCGCTTCAGGGCCTTTTATGGAACCTGATAGCTCAATTATATCAAGCCGGGGTTATTGGTGAATCACGAAGCGGAGCTAAAAGGGGGTTGCGCAGCCGAGTGATTACACCAAAACCTTGTTCTTCCTCTCCCCTGGTGGCCTTTCGACAGGCTCAAGGTCCAGAGCAACGCCGAAGGAGAGAGGACCGAGGAGAGGGGGATATTCTACCACCCTCCCCGGCCACGCTTAGGCGTGGAGTCCGGAGTTCAGTCCCAAGACCCATGACTCAGGACCCATGTTACAGTAACCCACCCCCACCTAACCTCCCCCCTCAAGGGGGAGGGATTTGTGTCAAATCACTGTGTTCAAGACTCTTATCTCTTCAGATGAACCCAAAGTCCTGTTCTTTTCTGCGCCCCCCTGCGGTCCGCCCATGTGGGTGGCCTGCGGCCCTCTGCGTTACAGCTTTTACCTGGTTCCTCCAATATCAAATTTCCAATCAAACGTTGAACGTTGAACCTTGAACATTGAACCGTTGAACTAAAAAACCACCACAATTTAGTCAAGAATATACTTGACGAAATTGCTTGAAGAAATTAGTTTGGAAACTGTTAAAAAACTCAGATTGTGGTGAGTTATGGGTAACTCCTCAGAAGGGGGTATTCTATGGCGATGAGACTGTCAACAAAGAGCCGTTACGGGGTAAGGGCTCTTTTTGATATGGCGTATCACTCAGTAGGTCTGCCGACTCAGATCAAGGACATCTCGAGAA
>QIFJ01000307.1 GCA_003229755.1 Pseudomonadota bacterium | reverse complement strand
CACTGTCACTGAAGGTGATGAGGTTTATTCTGGCCAGGGATGGAAGCGTCTGCGAGAAGGTCTGCAGGGCTTGTCTGGCCTCGCTGAGCTTGGTCCCTTCCATGCTCTGACTTGTGTCCAGCACCAGGGAAACCGTTATGGCCTCATCCCTGTCCGCAACGGTCAGGTCTCTGACTTCCAGAAGTGTTGCCTCCTCCTTCCCTTCGTAAACCCTCATCTTACGGACTCTGCCCGGGCGAAGGATAGTTGGAAGGGTGACGTACATATCCACAAGAGGATAGTCGGTTGAGTCGATCTGTGTGATCCGTGGGGAATCCTCCGTCAGATACCCAGATATACTTTCGCCGGCGAATAAATCAGCGGGTGAAGACAGAAATACTAAAGCAAGGATCGCTGATGCTGCTGCGGCGACCTTGGGCGCATTGATCCTGAAGAGACTTTTGCCGACCCTGATCAGGTCGCCATGGGACAGAGGCGCCTGCGTTCTGGAGATCTTCCTGTCGTTCAGTAAGCATCCCACAACAGAACCCAGATCTTCGAGGAGCAGACGGCCCCGGCGTGCTGATATCCGGGCGTGGCGTGGAGCTATTCCCGCATCGGTGAGGTATATCCTGCACTTTTTGTCACTGCCAATGTAGGTCCTGCTACCCAGGTTGAATATTGATCCCCGGCCGGGACCCTCCAGTACCTGGACGCTTACTTTTGAGAAGACTTTCTCAGCCCATGAAATGCCCAGACCCATCACCGTTCCCAGTGTAGACAGTCCGAGGATCAGGCTGCCGGTTCCCATAAGAGGCTGAAATGCCTGCATTGCGAACCCTCCCGTGAACCCCCCGGCCACGCCTCCCAGCACGGTCCAGGTCCAGCGGTCGCGGGTGTCGGATGCTGGAAGTGTAATGGCCAACCCAACAGCGAGACCAGTAAGAGCCCAGCCGATGGCAGTCCCAAGCGAAAGCGGGATCAGGACACCTGATGAGGCGCTTTTAACCAGTCTGTTTCCCCACGAAGAAAAGAGCGCCTGTCCCGCAAAAGCGGCTAAACCTCCTCCAAAAAAGCCCACTATAACAGCCGGTATAACTCTGCCGATCAAGGATCCTGACCTCCGTGTCCACATCTGATCGAAAGCTGAAAAGAATCCCGACAAAATACTGCCCAGCAAAGCGCCTGACAGGATACCCAACGTCCAACCGCTGATATTGAACGCAAGCAGGATTCCAATTGGAACAGCGGCGCTTATGGCAGCGCACGAACCCACCAGAGTCGTGCGGATCACTCTATTGCCTGTTACTTTCATACCATGCCCCCATCATTCCCGAGAATGTGGAAGGTGGCTTTGAGACGGCCCAGGTAAATGGTATCCCCTTCCCTGAGAGGGATCCTTTCACCGGGTTCAGCTCTCTCGGTATTTACAATAGTTCCGTTTGCGCTTCCCAGGTCCTCCAGTAGATATTCATCATTCTCCCTGAGGATGAGGGCGTGCTTCCGGGAAACTCCAAGGTCAAATCCGCTGTATCCGGTGAGATCGACGTCGGGATGGATTCCCTCTGTAGGATCCAGCCTGCCCAGAATTACATCACCAGCCTTGAGCTCCAGACGCTCGCCGCCCTCCAGGACGAGGTGCGGATGCTGTTCATCTGTCTCGCTGACATCAGGTGAGGGTTCCGCGCCGAAATCGGGAACAGGAGCTTCGCCGAACTCTGCGACGGGCTCACCGCACTCTGTACAGATATCGATACTATCCTCGAATTCCATTTCACAACCGATACACTTTTTCATGGTTAAACCTCCCGTTATCTGCAGGCTATTATTGTTAGGGTCGTAAAAAGTCCATCCATGGTGGCTTTTTACTCCTCGGGAAGGGAAAAGCGTCGTTTTCCCTTCCCTCACGAATCCATAACTATATATTAAGGTTATGGATCCGGGCGCCCCTCAACGGGCGCGTTGATTAATATAGGATTATTTTCATTGGTATGAGCAAGAGTCAGGCCTGAATTGCCCAATGAGCCTGATTTTTTTAAAAATCGTTAATATACAGTATGTTGGGGAGTTGAAGAATGAATCAAACAGAAGGGCGCTTCAGTGAAAAAGCGTACAGTTTTCGAACGGGTGTTTGGGGATAAAACAGTTAATAGTAGTGCAGGAGCGAGTTCCAGATTCCAGGTTATGGCTTTGAATGGCTTTGAATTTTTTTCTTGGGACCTGGAACCTGGAACCAGGTCATACGTTAATTATTGATACCATATTTCTTCATCTTCGAGTACAGCGTCGATGGGGCAATGCCCAGGAGCCGGGCAGCCTTTCTTTTGTTGCCACCGGTCTGGGCGAGGGCCTTCCTGATGGATTCCGCTTCCGCTTCCTTGATGGATCCGGGATCCTCAACGCCATCCTGAGCCGGTACCAGGGAGAGGTCCTTGCTGTCTATGACGGTCCCGGTGCAGAGCGCCGCTGCGGTTGCGAGAACATTCTTAAGCTCCCTTACATTTCCAGGCCAGGGGTGTTTCTCCATTGCTTCCCTGGTTTTTTTACTCATTTTGATCTTTTTCCCTGCACTTTCACTTATCTCTTCAAGGAAGTGATCCGCCAGGTAAGCAATATCGGAGGTCCGCTCTTTAAGTGATGGTAGACGAACCTTTGCGGCGCAGACTCTGTAGAACAGGTCCTGACGGAAAAGGTTCCTTTTGACGAGTCCCTCCAGGTCGCGGTTAGTTGCAGCGACAAACCTGATATTGGCCCTCCGCAAGTTTGCCTCACCTATTTTCCGGTATTCTCTTCTGTCCAGGAGTCGGAGCAGTTTGGGCTGCAGGGGCAGGGGAAGCTCTCCTATCTCATCGATGAAGAGTGTTCCGCTTTCGGCCGATTCCACAGCACCCAGGCGAGCCTCGGCGGCCCCGGTGTATGCTCCCTTCT
>QIFJ01000081.1 GCA_003229755.1 Pseudomonadota bacterium | reverse complement strand
CCAATGCCGTGGGATCGAAGTGCATGCCGGACCCCTCTTCACACTCATAGGCAATGGCGCCGACCTCGGCGGTGCCGTATCCCTGACGGACATGGATGCCGTGCTTTTCCTGTAATTCATCCCTGAGACTCTCGGGAAGCTTTTCCGCTATGACAAAGGCCTTTTCCAGGGACAGTTTTAGATCCGCTTCCCGGGCTTTTTCCAGGATGACCTTCAGGTACGAAGGAAGTCCCACGTAGACATTCGCTCCCAGATGGGCCGCAACGGATACCTGGATCTCGGTGTTACCTATTCCCGCGGGTATGACCGCACAGCCAAGATTATTTGCCGCCTCCTCGAACATGGCGCCTGCGGGCGTAAGGTGGTATGCGAAGCAGTTCAAAACTATGTCACCCTCGGAAATACCCACCGCCTTAAAGGCCCTCTCCCAGCGGTAGTACGATGGCAGAAATCCATCCGGATCGTAAATCGGCCCCGGTGAAGAATAGAGGCGCCTGAGCTTTCCCGGTGGAACGGTGATCATACCTCCAAAGGGGGGATCGGCGGCCTGGATGGCCGGCAGGTCCGATTTTTTCAGGATCGGGAATTTTGCAATATCCCCGGGTTCTTCCAATATGTCGGCGGTTACTCCTGCCTCTTCGAGTCGCCTGACAAAACCTGGCGCTTTTTGCCATTCTCCGGCGATCAGTTCTCTGATCCTCCTGGTCTGTTCGATAAGCAGTTCATCGTAGGGCAGGTACTCGAAATCTCTTTCGCTGTGCATCGGACTTCCTTTCAATAGGTCTCACCTTATCAAGGCAGTTTATGGTTTCTGAACGAGGTTGCTGCATCATCCTATTAGATTATGGAATTCCTCGCAACGATTCCGCAATAGCAACGGAATCTCGAGCTCATATTCTTTTGGTGACAGTTAATTTCAGATCAAAACCGCATGCTTTAAGCCAGTTACGCGTAAAAGCTACTGACGGATTTGATGCCCATTTCTCTGCCTGGGCTATGGCCTGTTGCGAGATTCCCAGCTTTGCGCCCAATATACCCTGAGTAAACCCTGAATCCTCCCGTACTGTCTTGAGCAGATAGCCAGGGATATCCTGTTCCCAGACTGGAAGGCGACCCCAGCTTTTCAGAACCTTCCACTCCTCAAATGCCCTGGGTCTTGATCTGGTGAGGTCAAGATCCGGCAGGTCCACAGTGCGGGACTCCTTCAAAAAGATCCTTCTCATATTATTTTTTGTGTCCATTGTTCGAGAATCTCCTTTGAGGGTAAAGCATCTGGAAACTTTTTGTACAGGTCCTTAACGGATTTCAGTGCTTTTGTTGTTTCAGTTTCTTTTGCACGGTCTCTCAGACGACCATGATCGAGGGTCTCATATTGGGTTCTGTAAAGGAGAAACGCATTGACACCATCCACGGGAGATCTCCAAAAGGTCCATGCAGAAAGCCTGTCGACAATTATATCCTCTGGGCTGATGATAATAATTGAATGATCGCCAATTATAACCACGACAGCTTCATCTCCTCCCGTTAATCCATAACCAGGGAATTCAAGAAATATCTGGCCATCCTTATGAATCCAGTGACGTCCCTTCTTTATGAATCCAGACGTCCTAAACTTTTTTTCTACTTCAGGTGGAACTATTCCCACAAAATCCATATCTCCAGTTATATAAGCGCCACCGGTGTACAGCTCAACAGCACTTCCCCCCACAAGAACAGGTTTATCTTCATTGTCAGGGTAGAGATTTTGTATCCATTCACACAGAGCCGCAGTACGTACAGGTCCTACTTCCATATCAAATATATATATTGTATTCTTCAATGTCAACAGATCTATCGCCATAAAAAAAGCCCCATCAGGGACCTCACTAGAAACTCGAAACCAGAAACTAGAAACTGTTTTTAAGACAGCCACCTCTTCCTTCTCCTGTAGTGCTTGACATCGCGATAGCTCTTTTTTTTGCCAACCTTGGAAAGACCGAGGTAGAACTCCTTCACATCCTCATTATCCTTGAGCTTGTCAACAGTATCGTCCAACACTACCTTGCCGTTTTCCATTATATAGCCGTAATTTGCGATGGAGAGCGCAATGTGGGCGTTCTGTTCCACAAGGAGGATCGTTGTTCCCTCCTCTTTGTTGATCTTCCTGATGATCCCGAAGATCTCCTTGACCAGAAGAGGGGCCAGTCCAAGGGATGGCTCATCCAGAAGCATGAGCCTGGGGCGTGCCATAAGAGCCCTGCCAATGGCCAGCATCTGCTGTTCGCCACCGGAAAGATACCCGGCTAATGTGTTTAGCCTGTCTTTCAGGGGGGGGAAATAGTTGAAGACCATTTCCATGTCAAGCTTTGCCTCAGCCCAATTGGACCTGGTGTGGGCTCCGGCAGTGAGGTTTTCAACCACGTTCAGATTGTCGAAAACGCGCCTGCCCTCCATAACCTGGAAAATACCCTTTTTTACTATCACCTCCGGATCGATATTGTCGATCCGGTCGCCCATGAAAGTTATCGCCCCGTCGGTAACCTCGCCTTCCTCACTCTTGAGCAGGCCTGATATGGCTTTCAGGGTCGTTGACTTACCGGCTCCGTTGCCTCCCAGGAGCGTGACGATCTGACCCTCGTGAACCTCCAGGGACATACCCTTCAAAACAAGGATCACATTGTCATATATCACTTCCACGTTATTCAGGGAAAGTACCGGCTCTTTCTTTTTCGCTGTTTCAGGTATCGCTTCACTCATATTCAGTCTGATATGTCCTGACTTAATTAAGTCTTTTCCACATTGAAAAACGCAAAAGAGGGCGGGCATTGCCCGCCCTCAGCGTTTTTCAATCTACTGACCCAGCCACTCCGGCTTTCGCTCGAGGGTAGTACTTGTAACAGGTACCTGTTTTCCCTGTGAATCTACCTTGTAGATCTTAAGCGTCGTATTGGGTCTGTGGTCCGTCGAAGTATATGTGATGGGTGCAGAGAGACCGCCAGTATCATAATCCTTAAGCGTCTCCAAAGCTGCTTTAACACCGGGACCGTCCAGGGTCTCTGCCCTTTTCATTGCCTCCCACATAACCATCATGGAGGTCCAGGACTGAACATAGCGGACCACGTGGCTGTCGTTGGGGTGCTTTTTCTCGTGCATCGCAACAATGGGCTTCATACCGGGAACATCGTCTCCCCACATGGCGAAAGGTGCCATTCCGTAGGCTCGCTCGTTGGCGGCCGCGCCGGCCAGCTTAAGCAGGTTCTCATCGAAGCCCCATACGTTAATGATGAACTTTGTTCCGAGGCCCAGTTTGGCGGCGTCCTTTATGATGACCGCTGTGCTGGGAGTGGTTCCGCCTACCCAGGCCCAATCCGGATTGAACCTCTTCATGTTCGTCAGCTGGCTTGTTGCTTCCTTGGCGCTCAGGGCAA
>QIFJ01000048.1 GCA_003229755.1 Pseudomonadota bacterium | reverse complement strand
TTCAGGAAATCTGCGTCGGCCGACCTTAATCCAATATTTACGAATGATTATGATGCAGTAATGGCATATTTAAAAAAAATAGAGACCTTAAGAAGGCTTCTACCTGTTGCACCGAACAGACTCAGGCAGTTATTATATTTAGCTGTAATAAGGAGCTTTAAAGCCATTGGAGTCTACACTTCGTTTAGAAATGTTTATTGGAAACTTAGAGGCTGGAGCGATTAGCCTGAAACCTTGTCCTGAGACTTGCATAGTTTTTGATTTCTAGAAATAATATTAACATTTGCCAGCTTCATGTAATAAGTGCAGCTTTGACAGGTTAGCTTAGGAGCTGCTGTGGAAATATTTGTGCTTCTTAAACCACCAAAGCTAAATAGCAAATGTGGAAAGATGCAGGTAGCTTAAGCTAGAGTAAAATTAATCGTTTATCGTTTAAGGACACTTGACAGAATCATGGGGAAATAGCTACTCCTCTAAAGTTGCACACGCTCACAATCAGTTATGATCTAAAATGTAATGGCGGAAAACATAGTAGCTGTTCCCTGCAGGACCATAGTTTAGCGATTGAACCATGCCGTGACAGATTTTAATCCCGCATTAGACCTGAATAGATCTATTAGTACATCCTTAACTACAAGAATGCTGGAGATACTCCGTACCAGAATTTGCGCTGTCGGAAGAAACACAAGGCATTCTACGGTATCCTGGACCACAGGGGCCGCAAACTCAACCGAAGAATCATCGTAGATCGACCAGCTATCATTGACTGAAGAGTCCGGATTGAGGATTGGGGACTAGATACCATTATCAGAAAGAGGCATAGGCAAGCTATCATTTCTCAAATGAAACACAAGCTTGACTCACACCCACTGCCAAGGCTCAATCCCTTGATGCGCAAATGGGTTCACCCTCTGTGCCCCCTCTGTGCCAATGTGAGTGAGACACTTTCCTCCCTTGAGTTTAGTGTAGAATAGAGGGCGAGGAGAGAGATGAATGGAACCTAAGAATAAGATGAGAAGTACTGGAGAAGAAGGAGAGGTGGGTAGCGTGGCCGAGGTTTCCCCTGTCGGCGTATATCCTTCCCCTGTTCCCGACCCGGCGGTTCCCGAGAAACCCCAGCGACGCCGGTTCACTGCCGAGTACAAGCTTCAAATCCTTCGTGAGGCCGATGCCTGCAAGCGGCCCGGTGAACTCGGTGCACTGCTGAGGCGCGAGGGTCTATACTCGTCTTACCTGGTGACATGGCGTCAGCAACGGGACCGGGCCGCCCAAACGGGTATTGTCGCCAGTAAGCGTGGTCCAAAGGCTAAGGTGGTTGATCCCCGGGTGAAGCAGCTCGAGCGCGAGAATGCCAATCTCAAGCGTCGTATTAAGCGAATGGATCTATTGCTGGAAATCCAAAAAAAAACCTCCGAGCTCCTGGGGATCCCCCTGAATCATCTCGACGAAGACGAGAACGACTGATGGCCGCGGCTGAGGAGTTCGCTCACCTTGTGGGAACAGCTCCGGCGTGTGATGCCTTGGGAGTGTCGCGAGCATCGCTGTATCGTCGTCGGGGCAAACCGGAAGGGACTCGCACCCGTCCCACGCCTCCTCGGGCGCTCAGGCCCGAAGAACGCGAGGCGACGCTGGCCGTTCTGCACTCCGAGCGGTTCATGGATAAAGCGCCGGCTCAGATCTGGGCCACACTCCTGGATGAAGGGAGTTATTTCTGTTCTATCCGCACCATGTACAGGATTCTCGAAGCAAACAAAGAGGTCAAGGAGCGAAGAAATCAACTGCGTCATCCTATCTACCGGAAACCGGAACTCCTTGCGACCGGTCCAAACCAGGTCTGGTCGTGGGATATTACAAAACTGTTTGGGCCAGTCAAGTGGACCTACTATTACCTCTACGTGATCCTCGACATTTTCAGCCGCTATGTGGTGGGATGGATGCTGGCACACCGTGAGAGCGCCGCCCTCGCGAAACGGCTGATAGAAGAAACCTGTCAGAAGCAGATCATCGTCCCGGATCAACTTTCGATCCACGCCGACCGCGGTTCTTCAATGAAGTCAAAGCCGGTAGCCTATCTTATGGCATCTCTGGGTGTCACCAAATCCCATTCCAGACCTTATGTTTCTAACGATAACCCGTACTCTGAGGCGCAGTTCAAAACCCTTAAACACCGCCCTGAATTCCCCAATCGGTTTGGGAGTTACGAGGACGCTCTGGCTTTTTGTAAAACCTTTTTCCACTACTACAACCATGAACACAGGCACTCTGGAATCGCCCTGATGACCCCGTACGTAGTGCACTATAACCTTACCGAGGACATTTACAGGACACGGCAGCACACGTTGCTCGACGCCTACAACCGGAATCCTGAGCGCTTCGTCCTACGACCGCCGAAACCTCCCGAATTGCCCAAAGCGGCATGGATCAACCCACCAGAGAAAAATACAACGCTACAGGAGGCCGCAGAATCAACGATCATTACCTTGGACGACCCTTGGGTACACCCTATTTCGGGCACCGGCAGTACCGGAAAGGGGAGTCACTAAATTGACGACGGTGAGTGTCTCAAAATCGTTGACACGTTCCGCCTTGTGGAAAAAGGGTCAGAGCAAATAATGAAAGTATTGCTCCAACCCTATATTTCTCGAAGCACAAGCGCCCTACGCACTACGCCCAGATTAATACTTCCCCATGTGCCGGCCCTGACCGCCCCAACCGCTGCCTCTTTCGTGCATGCTGCCGCCCCGCGTTCGGTGCCCAGGATCTCGCGCTGCTTTATTCGGAAGTTGAACATGGCCTCGCCCATCTCCGAGCGGATCTTGTCCACGGCCTTGTACTTTTCCCTGGCGCCTGACACGGAAAAGGTGTCACCATTCAGGTATTCGGCAAGATCCCTGCGCAGATCTTTGGCATCTTCCCTCAGATCGATCATCCTGTGCTGGTGGTCCCGGTGAAGTTTATCAAGCTTATCTATCTCCTTGGGAGTCAGACCGAGCTCCCCGGTCACCTGATCCCGATCCCACCACATTCCTCGGTGATCGTTCATTCCTCTTCCCGAATTACCCCAGCCATCCCCTCCGGGTCCCATGGCCATCGCCGCACCGGAAAGAGCTACTAACAGTACTACTGTCCATACAGTTACCTTTTTCATGGTGTCCTCCTATAATAAGGTGATTTATTCGTCACCAGAATAGACACCGTGTTTTGTAAAAGGTTTAAAGCCCAGACACCTCAAATGAAAAAATGGGTTGTCTGGGCAGTTTCTGGTTTCAGGTTTCTAGTTTCTAGTAATTGATTTATTCTTCCCCCTCCCCTTAGGTTCCCCTCCCGCCAGGGGAGGGGAATAAACCCCCATACCCCGCCGGCCCACGGCCAGGGTCACTTGACCCATGACCCATGTCCCTGGTTTATTGATCCAAGGTCCCCTTCGACAAACATATCAATGCTCAGGGCAGATTTATTAAAGATAAGAAAATGGGAACTGGCCCCTGGCCTCCAGGTTGCTAAAAAGCCATATCTTTGGCATTTTATACACATGTCATCTGCAACTGGAGCTACTCACCAGGTCGGCAAAGTCACAGTAGTTCTTGCAACCTACAACCGTCCCGACGTACTCCGTGTAGCCATACGGTCCGTCTTGCGCCAGACCTTTAAAGACTGGACTTTGGCTGTTGTGGGAGATCATTGCGATTCTCGAACGGAGCAAGTAGTCCACTCTTTTTCCGATGAGAGAATCTCATATATGAACCTCCCGACCCGCTTTGGGGAGCAGGCAGGTCCCAATTCAGTGGGGATGGCCCTTTCCGGCACAGAATATATTGCCCTGCTTAACCATGACGATGTATTTCTGCCCGATCACCTGGAAGTAGCATTAAAAGCCATGGAAGCATCAGGCGGAGACCTTTTTCTGGGCCGTGCCGCCATTGCCAGAACAAGTGTTGATCATGAAAACGGCGGTCGCCGTCCGATATTTGGTCTATTGAATCCCGCCCGAAGACCTCTCTCTATGATATTTCACAGACACAACGGATTGGTTGAGCCGGTTAGTACCTGGATTTTTACCTCTGCTTTGGCTCGACGGGTTGGGCCGTGGAACAGCCATCGTGACATTTTACGATTGCCTCCCCAGGATTGGATTTTAAGAGCATGGCGGGCTGATGCACGTTTCATATTCAGTAAAGATGTAACAGTCCTGTCCCTGGCAACCCAATATCAGTATCCGTCCGAGAAGGGGAGTTACTCTCGTGAGAGCGCAGAACATAAATACCTTGATATACTTCTGGAAAATGCTGATAATCTTTCAATTCGTTCTCAGATAGAGGAAGATCTCGATCCCGGGGGAGGGATGCAGGGAATGACCAGGGTGTACGGGGCGCACTCCCCCCTGGGAAGATTGCTCGTAAAGCTGGCGGCAAATCCTGTTACAGCTATCGCCTATCGCGTAACTGGGCTCGACATATGTTCCGTGCTCCTTCCCTTTGCAGGTGCTCGAAAAGGTGAGGGGATGGAGCATCTTTTTAAGCTCAGGACCGGCATTGACCAGCCATTCATAGAGAATTACCGGTTTCTTCTGGATCGGACGATCTCGCAATTTGGGGGAGAAAAATGGACCTGAATTGCCTAATCTGCTCCCTTCAATT
>QIFJ01000038.1 GCA_003229755.1 Pseudomonadota bacterium | reverse complement strand
ATCACTACGGCCACGGGAAAGTGGAGAACCTGTCAGAGATGGTCCTTGGTCTGATCCTGGTCTTTGCCGGGTTGTTCATAGCTGTGGACTCGGTCCATGCCATGTTCAGACCGAATATCAGCAGCCCATCCAGCTTTGTTATTCTTGTCGCGGCAGCCAGCATTATTTCCAAGGAGTGGCTCTACAGGGTTACGGTCAGGATCGGTAGAAAATCTCACAGGCAGTCCCTCATTGCAAACGCATGGCATCACCGGAGCGATGCCCTTACGTCGGCAGGCGTGCTGCTGGGAGTGACCCTGGCTGTTTTCGTTCCCAAATTTGCGGTGGCGGACGCTGCGGTGGGTTTTCTGGTTGCCATCGTCATCGTGAGGATAGGCAGCAAGATCGGATGGGATTCCGCCATGAGGATCATCGACACCGCCCCGGGAGTGGACTACGAGTTAAAGGTAGAGCGCATGATCCTGGGCGTGCCGGGCGCTCTGGCTGTGAGGGAGATGAAGTTCAGATATGTGGGCAACATGATAGCGATCGAGGTCCACGTAGGCATGGATCCCACACTCACTGTCCGTGAGGCCCACGATATCGGCACAGCTGTGAAGAGGTCCGTTATGGAAAGGGACGGGAGGATCTACGACGTGGTAGTGCACGTGGAGCCGGAAGAGTAGTGCAGGGGAGAGGGAGGAGGAAAGAGGGAGAAGCAAAATAAAGTTGTTAGTTGTTGGTTGCAGATTGTTAGTTGAATTTATTACCAACAACTAACAGCCGAATACGCCCTCCTTCCTCCTTCCTCCTTCCTCTTTCCTCTTCCCTGTTTTAACCAAGATTATAGCCATAGGTTGAATAATCCAGCTCCGAACCGATCTCCCCCGTGATCAGATCCGAGTCACCGGAGGCCAGGAAGACAGCGAGGGGTGCAATATCCTCCGGCTTCTTAAGATGTCCGTCGGTGTGGAAGGTTCCAAACTGTTCTGCCATGGTTTCACCCAGGATTTCGGGGCCGAGCTGCCTGATCTTATCCTGCATGATGGTGTCCATTATTCCCGGGTCAAGGGCATTGACCTGGATATTAAACGCCCTGAGCTCCTCGGCCATTATCCTGGTAAGGTGATTCACTCCTGCCTTGCTTACCGAGTAGGCTCCAAAGGGGGGCATCACGATCTCCGCCAGCCCGGAGGTGACGTTGATGATCTTGCCCGCTCCCAGCTTCTTCATTTGAGATATAACGGCTCGGGAGAAGAGGAAAACTCCCTTCAGATTGATATCCATCGTCTGGTCCCAATCCTCCGAACATATTTCCAGAAAAACCCTGGGAGGACCCAGGATGGCCGCATTGTTCATCAGTATATCGATCCTGCCGAAGACCGATATAGCCTCTGCCACAACCTCCTCGACCTCACCGGGACTGGAAACGTCAGCTCGTACGGCAAGGACCGTTCCGCCTTCATTCTCAATTGCTTCAGCAGTCCCGGCAATATCCTCCGGTGTTCTGCTAAGGATGACCACAGAGGCTCCCTCCCTGGAGAAGGCTAGGGCGCAGGCGCGGCCGAGGCCCCTTCCGCTACCGGTGATTATCGCTACCTTATCCTTGAGTTTCATCGGATATCCTTACTGCGACTGTGAGCGAGTCCCAAGACCCATGTCCCAGGGTCCATTTGACAGGGTCCAATGTCCAAGATCCAAAATCCAAGATCAACCACGCTTAGGCGTGAAGTTCCAGGGCCCACGGTCCAGGTTCCAGGTTACAGTAACTCACCCTCTCCTAACCTCTCCCCTCAAGGGAGAGGGATAAACGCTAATACTCCGATACCCGTAAACTCTGTGTTCTCTGTGACCTCTGTGGTTCAAAACCAATCCTGGAACGTGGAACCTGGAACTCGTATACCGGTCTTATTTCTCTCAGTCGGGATTTATCCCCTTCCAGACAAACCAGTATGCAACGACGTGGGGGATCTCGGTCCCATCAGAATCCCTGACCGACAGCAGGTCGGTTTCCTCATCGAAATCTATGATTATCTTCCTGCCGCCGAAGTCGTCCGTCAACTTTCCTTTTTTCCTGAGCAGATCAACCGGGTAGGCCTTGGATGAGCCTCCGATCACGATCCCCGCGACCATCTCCTTTTCCTTTTCGCCCGGTCCGGCGCTGAAGAAGGATGAGAAAAATCCGCCGCTTCTTCTGTAATAGTCATCATAAGGATCACGGCTGTAGTCCCTGTTGAAACCTGTATCGAAGGAGAGTACCCTGGTTTGCGGGTACTTTTTTTTCCACTTCCTCCAGGTGGTTACGGAAGAGGGGAGGACCTTGAGTTTTGTGCCCGTCATGGGGCCTGTGACAGCCTGTCTCTTTACCTGGAGCCAGAGGGATTCCGTCTGGTGGTCGTACATAAGAACATTGGACCTGTACAGAAGTCCGGAGACTCCAAAGGTCAACTTTTTGCCACCTATTTCGCGGGAGTACACGACTCCCGATGATGCCAGGGGTCACCAGCTGGCCAGGACAGGTTTGCCGTTCACCTCGTCGTTTACAAGCTCGTGCCATGCCATGATCCGTATTGGATAGGCCCGGGCATCGCCTCCGGAGACGAACCCGATCACCCTGTCCCCGGGATCAAGTCCCGATTCGGCAGGAGTTACGAATCTGGGGTTCAAAAGTGCGGGGATACCGTCCTTGGGGGGTCCTCCGGACTGGATCTGATCCACCGGAATGCTGGATTTCTCGAAATTCCAGCC
>QIFJ01000207.1 GCA_003229755.1 Pseudomonadota bacterium | reverse complement strand
CAAAACCTGCCCGGCTCCAACTGCGATGATCCAGATAAGCAATGCCAGCGAGGCAAACGTTTCTCTTGAGGTCCATATCAGCACCTTCATGCTGGTCCTTTTCCTGCCAGGCACATACCCTCTGGATTCCAGGGCAACAGCAAGATCATCAGCCCTTTTGAAAATCCCGGTGAATACCGGCAGAAGCACCGACAGGAGCGTGTTAGCCCGCCTCTTCGGCCCACCCCTGGAAAAATCCGCCCCCCTTGCCTTCTGAGCCTTCCAGACCTTCTGTGCTTCCTCAAAGAGCACCGGGATGAACCTTATCGCTATCATCATCATGAGGGAAAAGTCCTGAACAGGAAAACGCAGCTTTTCAAGTGGTGACAGGATCGATTCCATACCCCGTGTGATCTCCAGGGGTGTTGTTGTGTGTGTAAGCAGTGCGGAAAGGCCAACCACAACCAGGAGACGCCACGAAACGATGCCCCCTCTGTTGATCCCCTCATATGTTATCGTGATAAACCCGAAAAGAGGGTCATCTGTGATCGGGGTTCCCGAGGTGAAGAAAAGATGCAGGACCGCGGTGAACAGGAAGAGCCAGAAGAAAAAACGCAGACTTCTCAGGAAATACCTGAGGGGTATCTTCGAGAGTCTTACTGCCAGGAGAACAGCCATGGTATGCAGGGCAACCGACAGAAGAGATGAGAGAAGAAATGTCGCCCCCATGAGGACAGCCATGGAGGCGATCTTGAATCTGGGATCCAGATTGTGAACGACAGAATCGATGGGCAGATAGTTGCCCAGAGTGATGTCCTGTAGCCATCTCATGTGTAAATGCCCCGCAGTGGGCAGAATAGAGTATTAGATCATTAGAAATTAGAGCATTCGTAGTGCACTGTTGATAAAATCGATTAAATATACATGTCTAATGTTCTAATATCTAATACTCTAATGCTCCATTTACAGGGCTTAACCCTGTAAATACTCTGCCGCCAGTATTTCGGCGATCTGTACCGCGTTTGTAGCCGCTCCTTTTCGAAGCTGGTCACCAACAACCCAGAAAGTCAAACCGTTCGCAATGGAGAAATCCTTCCTTATCCTTCCAACATAACAAGTATCTCCGCCTTCAGCATAGATCGGCATAGGGTACTTGAGCTGGGCCGGGTCGTCCAACACTTCAACTCCCGGGGCGGCTGAGATCAGTTCCCTTGCCTTCTCAGGCGTGATCTCCCTTTCAGATTCAATATAAACAGCTTCTGAATGAGCAGTTAACACGGGCACGCGCACACAGGTGGCCGAGACCTGTATTTCATCATCATGAAGCATCTTTCTGGTCTCGTTATGCATTTTCATCTCCTCTTTGGTGTACCCGTTTTCGGTAAAATCATCTACATGGGGTATCAGGTTAAAGAGGATGGGATAAGGAAATGCGCTGACTTGAAGGGCATCGCCGGCAGCCCAGTTTTTTGCCTGACTCATCAATTCTCTCATAGCTGCGGCACCTGCGCCGCTATCTTTCCGTAATCGTGCAGGGGCTTTAAAGCCATGATCATTATGATCGTTGTGCAGTTCGGATTTGCGATAATGCCTCTTTTGGTGTAATCCCCTATATCCTCCGCATTCACCTCCGGAACGACCAGAGGAATGTCGGGCTCCATCCGGAAGGCCGATGAGTTGTCTACAACGACCGCTCCTGCTTCCACAGCAGCGGCGGCAAACTCCTTGCTTCTTCCACCTCCTGCTGAAAACAGGGCGATATCAACCCCCCCAAAGGCATCCTTCGTGAGTTCGCGAACTTCTATCTCCTTGTCCCTCCAGAGTAGCTTCCTGCCAACAGATCTTGATGAAGCAAGATACCTCATCTCTCTCACAGGAAAATTCCGCTCCTCGAGAATTTGTATTATCAACTCACCCACGGCTCCCGTCGCTCCCGCTATAGCTACCGTGAACTCTTTTCTGCTCATCTCCTCTTTCTCACTTTCGTTCGATTCGTGGATCCAAGATCGGCCACGCCTATGCGTGGAGTCCCGGTTTCGGTCCCAAGTCCCAGGACCCAAGACCCAAGTGTGATGAATCCAGGTTCAAAATCCAAGATTCAAGATCAAATACTCTAATTTCGGTTCATCTCTCAAGTAGTTGGTGGAATTTTAGTAGGCCGGGTTTTTGGGTGCGATCACTCGGCTACGCATGGGGCTAGCTTCGCTTCGTGATCCACCAAAAACCCCGTCCTTTAACATTTAATCCATTCAGGGTTCTGATAAAAGGCCCTGAAGCGAAGCTAAAAGGGGGTTGCGAAGGCGAAGGGCCTTTTACCCGAACCCATTAATTATGTATTAAACACCAGCTAACAGCCAAGAACGAAGTAGATGGCCTTTTATTGTAGCCGCATAAGCTAAAAAAGACTCCGAAGACTTTTTATCGCTTGACGCGTTCGATGCTCATTTTCAACCAGCGCGAACCTCACGAACCCATCCCCACCCTGTCCAAAACCTATGCCGGGTGCCACAGCGACCTTGGCCTTCTCCAGGGCCATCAGTGCAAAATCAAGGCTTCCCATCCCCCTGAACTTTTCTGGAATAGGAGCCCACAGGAACATGGTTGCCTTTGGCTTTTCCACATGCCACCCGATCCTGTTCAGGCCGTCTACCAGAACATCCCTTCTCTTCTGGTAGATCCCTACTGTTTCCTTCACACAATCATCCGGTCCGTTCAGGGCAATGATAGATGCTATCTGTATAGGCTGGAACATGCCATAGTCAAGATAGCTCTTGATCCGCACAAGCGCGCCAACCACTCTCGCGTTGCCGACAACAAAACCCACGCGCCACCCGGGCATATTGTAGCTTTTTGACAATGTGTATATCTCAACACCGATATCTTTAGCGCCGGGTACCTGAAGCAGGCTCGGCGCCTTATAATCTTCGAAAACCAGGTCTGCATAGGCAAGATCGTGGACAACGATCAACTCGTACTCTTTCGCCAGCTCGACAACCTTTTCAAAGAATGAAAGGTTCACCGTATTGGTTGTCGGATTGTTTGGATAATTGAGAATAAGTATCTTGGGCCTCGGCCAGAGACCCTTAACAGCACGTTCTATGCTTGCGCAAAACTCGTCCTCGTCATCGAGCATGGGCACACTTCGCACATCCGCATTAGCGATAACGGCGCTGTACGAATGTATCGGATAACAGGGATCTGGAACTATCACCATATCGCCTGGAGCCGAAATGGCCAGTATCATATGGGATATGCCTTCCTTTGATCCAATAGTTGCCACCACCTCGGTCTCCGGGTCCAGATGGACGTCGTATTTTCTCCTGTACCAATCGGCCATAGCAACTCTGAGTTTGTGGATACCGCGAGATACAGAATAACGGTGGTTCCTGGGGTCTTTGGCTGCTTCTATCAGCTTGTCCACAATATGCTGGGGGGTTGGCAGGTCGGGGTTCCCCATACCCCTCACCCTTAACCCTGGCCTGATACTTGTGTTCATTCACGATATTGAACACGTAGGGGGGGAGTCGTTTTATTCTGTAGAACTCTTCCATTTTCCTCTCCTCATCGGCCACGCTTATGCGGAATTGGTTGAAAGTTAAAAGTTAAAAGTTGAAAGTTATAACCAACAACTAACAACTGCAACAATCAAATATCCAAAGTCCTGGATCAACTTACCACTGGATTGCTTCGTCCTGTCTTCGCTTTGTTAATCGGCATCAGCTTCGACATGGCAAGCGCTCCGCATCAGGCGGCGCTCCAATGACTGAATATTACCACCCTCTCCTAACCTCTCCCATCATCAGTCTTCGCTAAAGCTACGACTCGACAAGAGGGAGAGGGATTTACCCCTATACCCAGTTACACTGATACTCCGATACCATGGCATGCAAATCAGGCCGGGGTTTTGGTGAATCACGAAGCGAAGCTCAAGGGGGTTGCGAAGGCGAGTGATTACACCCAAAACCCCGGCCATTCGAATATCGAATTTCCGATACCTAATGCTCTAATTTCCAAGCACAAACACATATCACCCACATCAGCGGGTGTCAATATCTTCAGGGGTTGCCATGGGTTGATGTGTTTTTCAGTTTATCGTAAGCCGCAAGAGATCTACTGACCAGCTCTGTGTATTTCCCGCCCCGGGCTTGGAAAACAACACCCCTGCTCTCGTTATCGTAATCCATGCCAACGAGAAGGTGCCGGGCTGGAAGCGCTGCCGGTTCCCTGTCGACCCATTCGATCACCAGGACGGAATCAGGATCCATAGTTTCCCGATAACCGGTTGACTCCAGGTCGCCTGTACCCGAGATCCGGTACAGGTCCAGATGATACAGGTCTCTATACAAGCAGGGGTATTTCTGAAGAAGAGTGAAGGTGGGGCTGGTGACGGCATACCCATCCTGAATGGACATCCCATTAGCTATACCTCGAACAAGGGTTGTTTTACCGGCTCCCATTGGGCCTTCCAGGCCAATAACAGCTCCACCGAAGAGATTCCGGCCAAACATCCCTCCCAGAGACAGCATCTCCTCTGGAGTTGAAACTGTTATGGATTCGGGATCAGCCATTCCCCTGACGAGCCAGAGCCTTGATAATCTCTCTTCTTCCAACAACACCTGCTACCCTGTTATTTTCCATAACTGGGAGAAAATGCACTCCGCTTTCGGTCATAATGCTCGCAATGTCCGGAAGTAGGGAGTCGAGGCTTATCGTCACAGGATCTTTTTTGTAAATATCCTGAACCTGACTTGCCAGCATTTTCTGAAGCTCATCCTTGAAATGCTCAGTGCTATCCAGATAGATAACTGAATCGAATAGAGATACCA
>QIFJ01000314.1 GCA_003229755.1 Pseudomonadota bacterium | reverse complement strand
CCCAGGTTTATCCCGAGGATCGGGATATCGATCTGTTCAAGAAGACGGGCAGCGGCAAGGAGCGTTCCGTCTCCACCGAGAACGAGAACTAAATCGACGTCATCGGCAACAGATTCGAGGGGAGAAGACCTGGATCTGTCACCCTCCAGTCTTGAGTAATTTTCCTGGATATTTACTTCCAGCCCCCTCCGGGTAAGCCATGGGACAAGCTCCTCCATAACCCGATCGGCATGGGGGCTGGTCGTTTTTGTTATGATGCCTATCCGTTTCATGATCCCCTCTGGTCAAATTGCGGATTATTCACTATCAACTGATAACTTCCAATATCTAATTTCGGTTCATCTCCCATTTAGCAGATAGGATACTTATACATTGTATTCATAAGGACGGGTTTTTGGGTGCGATCACTCGGCTGCGCGTGGGGCTAGCTTCGCTTCGTGATCCACCAAAACCCCGTCCTTTTATGTTTAATCCATCCAGGGTTCCGGTAAAAGGCCCTGAAGCGAAGCTAAAAGGGGGTTGCGAAGGCGAAGGGGCTGTTTACCGGAACCCGGTTATTATATTGAACATCAACTAATTTGGCTTCCACTTTAAATAGGCAAAGAACTCGATATTACCATCCGCTCCCGGCACTGGGCATTCCATCGTTTCCAGAACCGTAAAACCTTCCTCCGAAGCTGTTCTCATAATCCGGGCCAGCGCTTCTTGTCTGACACTTTCTTCCCTGACAATGCCGCCCTTGCCCACTTTCCCCCGACCGGCCTCGAATTGAGGTTTGACGAGGACAACTGCCTTTGCGCCATCCATGAGGAACCGCTTGAGGCTTGGAAGGATAAGGCCCAGAGATATGAACGACACATCTACTACGGCCACGTCGAACAGCTCATCAAAGAAATCATCGGGAACTGTTCTGAAATTCGTCCGCTCTACCACCGATACGCGGGGATCATTCCTTAACTTCCAGGCCAACTGCCCGTAACCGACATCTATTGAATGCACCCTCCCGGCGTTTCTCTGGAGCAGACAATCCGTGAATCCCCCTGTTGAGGCTCCCACATCGATACACGACTTCCCCGCCGGATCGACACCGAAACGATCAAGAGCCGCTTCCAGTTTCAGCCCGCCCCTGCTGACGTAGGCCATGCCTGTCCCCGGCTTTGTCGATCCTTCTCTCTCCTGAAAAGACCTGTCCCGCCAGGATCAGCGCCTGCGCTTTTTGCCTGCTCTCGGCAAGGCCTCTGGATACCAGCAGAATATCGGCTCTCTCACGCTCCGCCATCGGCCAGGATCTCCATTACAGCGTTCCTGATACCCTGTGAATCCAGGCCGAGATCTGCCCTCAGTTCCGCTGGTGAACCGTGTTCCACATATGAATCAGGGATACCGAGCCTGCTGACATTAATGCGCTCGACAGAATCGGACAACATTTCCAGAACCGCCGAACCGAATCCCCCCATAAGTGAGTTTTCTTCTACTGTCAGAACCAGGCCGCATACTCTGCTGATATTTTTTATCAGATCGGCGTCCAGAGGTTTGACAAATCGGGCATCCACAACGGCCGCTTCCACACCCTCTTCTAACAGGGATTCAGCCGCGGAAAGGGCCGGGTGAACTGCAGACCCGATAGCTATAATGGCAATGTCCGTCCCCTCTCTCAACAGCTCTCCCTTCCCCAGGTCCCAGGGCTCCGGATCTAACATCCTGGCTCTGACACTTGCACCCCTTGGATATCTCAGAGTGCTTGGCCCGTCGCAGGTTAGAGCCAAAGCAAGTGATTTTCTCAGGGCATCCTCATCCCCTGGCGCCATGAGTATCATATTAGGGATATGACGCAGGTACGACAGGTCAAAGGCACCGTGATGGGTCGGGCCGTCCTCCCCCACCAGACCGCCGCGATCCATGGCGAAGACAACCGGAAGATCCTGCAGGCATACATCATGAACGATCTGGTCGTAAGCTCTCTGGAGGAAAGTACTGTATATGGCAACAACAGGCTTATAACCCATTGAAGCCAGGCCGGCAGCGAAGGTCACCGCATGCTGTTCAGCTATTCCCACATCGTAGAACCGATCAGGGAAGGCCTCGGCGAATTTGTGAAGCCCTGTCCCTTCCGGCATCGCAGCTGTGATGGCGATGATCTTTTCATTCTTCCTTGCCTCATCGATCAAGGCTTCGGCAAACACGGTTGTATATGATGGCGAAGCGGCTTTTTCCACCGGTTTGCCGGTTTTAATCTCGAAAGGCCCGATACCATGAAAAATAGAGGGATTTTCCTCCGCTGGAGCATACCCATACCCCTTGATGGTGCCGACATGGACAAGTACGGGCCCATCGATCCTTCGCGCGTTTGTAAAAGCCTCTATCAGCCTGTCAAGCCTGTGCCCTCTTATGGGTCCTATGTATTGATAGCCTAACTCCTCAAAAAGGATGCCGGGATAGATCAACGTCTTGAATGATTCCTCCACTCTCTTGGCTACCTTGTGCATGGAAGATCCAATACCAGGAATGCTTTTAAGGAGGTTTTCCGATTCCTTCTTGATCTTCTGCATGATCTGACCGGTAAGGATACGTGACAGATAGGAGGAAATAGCGCCCACATTGGGTGATATGGACATCTCGTTGTCGTTGAGTACCACCACCAGCCTGCGTCCTATTTCACCCGCCTGATTGAGGCCCTCCAGGGCGAGGCCGGCTGTCATACTCCCATCTCCGATCACAGGGATAACCTTGCCAGGAAGATCCATATGATCCATTGCCTTGGCTATACCAAGAGCCGCTGAGATGGAGGTTCCGCTGTGTCCAACATCAAAATGGTCGTATTGGCTCTCCATACGCTTCGGAAAACCGCTTATGCCTCCCTTCTGCCTCAACGTGTAAAATTTGTCCCGGCGGCCTGTAAGGAGCTTGTGTGTGTATGCCTGATGTCCCACATCCCATATTATCTTGTCGGCAGGCGCGCGGAATACATAGTGTAGTGCTATCGTAAGTTCTACAGCACCCAGATTGGACGCCAGGTGGCCGCCGTTTCGTGAAACAACCTCCAGAATAACCTTTCGCAGCTCTGAGGCAAGCTCGGACAGCTCATCCCATATATCCTCCGGGCTGTCGATATTCGAAAGGATAGGAGTATCTATGTTGAGCGGTCCAGTCACAGGTTTAAAGCCTCCTTTTCAGAACAAAATCAGCGATACCGGCGAGTATATCTTTATTACTTGCTCTGCTCAGCGCTGTTTTTGCCTCATGTACCAGTTCGGCAGCCCTTTCCCTGGCCTCTTCAAGCCCGAAAAGAGCCGGGTAGGTCATTTTTCCCCGGGAGGCGTCCGATCCCTGATCCTTTCCCAACTCCTCTGTCGTTGAAGTAATGTCCAGTATGTCATCCACAACCTGAAACGCCAGGCCGATTTTTTCACCATAGGTCCTCAGGGAATTGATTAACGCATCATCGGCGCCGGCGGCAAATCCACCCAGCAGAACAGAACAGCGAATCATGGCTCCGGTCTTATGAGTATGTATGTACTGGAGAGTGGGCAGGTCAGGTTCGGCGCCCTCACTGGCAACATCCACCTGCTGGCCTCCTACCATCCCATTCCAGCCGGCAGCTCTTGCCAGTTCATGGATCATCCTGATCCGCACT
>QIFJ01000302.1 GCA_003229755.1 Pseudomonadota bacterium | reverse complement strand
ATTCAAGGTTGTGGAAGACAGACTTTTCATCGAAGAACTCTTCCAGGGCTTTCTGACGTTGATGGTTGCGGTTAAACCAGTTCTCCAGGTGATTTTCAGCCGCAAGGTAATCACGCTTTTTCCGATTACAGCCTGGATCTGCAAGAACGAAATTATGTCCCAGATCCACAGGATATTTCACCCACGGGATAAAATGATCCACATCTCCTGCACCCCTGATGCTCTTATTGCAATAGAAGCATTCGCCCGATTGAATATCCATAAGAAAATCCCTGTAAACATTCAGGCTTTCCCTCTCTGAACCAAACAGAAACTCCTGAAGATCAGCGGATTCTCCCAAAACCTGTTCATTTCCCTTGATGCTGCGGATATGACGAACCCATACACCGCGAACCAGATCCTGAATCAGGCTATGAAACTTACGGAAGTTATAGGCTACTCCCGGCAGAAGCTCTATCTCACTTCCCTCACCCCTGTTTTTGTAAAGGAATTCAACATCCTCGTTTCCAATTATCTGCAACCTCCAGAGGGGCATTTCCCTGACAACTGCTTCAACTCTACTCACCAGCGTCTGCCAACTTACTTCATCTCTTTTAGCGTGAGATAAAGATCCTTCATATTCCTCACGAGCTGATGAAATCAGCTTAATAACGGCAGCCTGCCTGCCCGTATTCTGTTTGAGGACCATCACCTTCCGGCCACCCGGTGAAATGAACGGCAGGGCCTGCCGCCAGTAATGCTGGATGAACTTCTCGGCTATCTCTTTTGTTTCTATTGGTAGGGTTTCCCCGGAGTAATCTCCCTTTTCAACGGAGAGATCAACAAGCGCTTGAAGAAGGGCAAACTTGTACGTAGCAACGAAAGACCCTTCACTGAAAAGTCGTTGTATTTTAACAAGAAATTCAATCTGCTCTTCTGGAGTTGGTTTACTCAATTTCTATCCCCATTTTCCGTGTCATTGCGAGCGACCCGTCACGTCGAAGCTGATTAAGCGAAGACGGAAGCGCGGCAATCCTATCTGTATAAATCCCTCTCCCTTGAGGGGAGAGGTTAGGAGAGGGTGATACCTAACACTATTCCTCCCAATATTTCGCCTTATCCGGGAAGATCCACCTGACCCCACCTCTCGGGTCTTCTGAATCCCCTTTATATCTTGGAATCAAATGAATATGAAGGTGCATCACTGTCTGCCCAGCTGCCTCACCGTCATTTATCCCGATATTATAGCCATCCGGAGAGAATTCCTTGTCCAGGGCGACTTTTGCCTCCTCCAGGGCCAGGGAAATAGCTATTTTTTCATCTGGATTGCAGTCAAAAAAGGATTCTATGTGTCGTTTGGGGATTACCAGTGTATGTCCATCGGACACCGGGTATCCATCACGGATTGTTACAGTAGAATCGTTTTCGGCGATGATCCGGTCTTGAGTTAAAGAGCAGAATGGGCAGGTTGTGGTCATATAAAGAGCCTACATTATAATTAGTTTGAATGGCAAGATAAGTCACCAAGGTTTCACGTTCACCAGGCTGTGAAGCCAAAATGCATACTTTGATACATTTCCCTTTTTACTTGATAATTCCCAATTTGGGTATTATCATTCCCAATATGGGTACGAACTCACAGAAAGCCATCGGACTGGGCGAAGCGCTGTTTTCCAAAACTCAGCGCCAGGTTCTGGGACTGTTGTTTGGGAGTCCGGATAGAAGTTTCTACGCCAATGAGATCGTCCGTCGAGCCGGTATAGGTATTGGTACCGTTCAGAGGGAACTGGGAAAGTTATCTAAAACCGGCATCCTGACCACCAGGCACATCGGCAACCAGAAGCATTACCAGGCCAACCGTAAATCTCCTATATTCGAGGAACTCTATGGTATTGTCCTCAAAACCTTTGGGTTATCGAAAACAGTACGTGAGGCACTTGAAATCTTTACGGAAGATATCGAAGTCGCTTTCATTTATGGCTCTGTGGCAAAAGGTACAATCATGCAAGTAGCGACATAGATATCATGATCGTTTCTGACAGGCTCACTTATTCGGACGTCATGTCGGTGATACCTCTGATTGAGTCAAAACTGGACCGGCATGTAAATGCTACTTTGTATAAATCGTCGGAACTCAGAAAAAGGGCAGATACCGACAACAGCTTTGTAAAAAGAGTCATGGAGCAGCCGAAGATCTTACTGATCGGAATGGAAGATGAAATCCTCAAACCTTGAAAACCTGGTCGATACCGGTCAACTCAAGAAGGAACTGGGTGACCAGAAGGAGTATGACGGACTGATCCACTCAGGACGTATGCGCCTGAATGATGCCCTTCGGGAAATATTATCAATAGAAAGCCGCTTTGACCTGGCATATAACGCCGCGCACGCTCTATCTTTGGCGGCTTTACGCTGGAACGGCTATCGGACTGACAGCCGCTATATTGTCTTTCAATGTTTGCCGCACACTCTCGAGGTGGAACCTTCAGTCTGGAGACTACTTATCCACTGTCACGGAGTTCGCAATCGTGGGGAGTACGAGGGGTTATTCGATGTGGATGAGCAACTGGTTACAGACCTTATTAAGGCCACCCAGAAGATCATGGAATTGCTTAATAAATTGGGGCCAGTTTGCTGAGCTTTCGTTTCCAACATCTCACTCCATGCAAAACCCTGGAATTTCAACTTACTGCTATACAAGTTTAAAAGCCAAGATATGCCCTTAATGGACGACCCCTGATTTCAAGGAAAGTGTGAAAGGCGAGAACTGACCCCACGGCTTCTCCGGCTAATCCATGGACACCAGCGTTACCTCGCCCAAATGC
>QIFJ01000280.1 GCA_003229755.1 Pseudomonadota bacterium | reverse complement strand
CCCTCCGAAACCTGCTGCGACAGTGTGGGAAGGGCCGCTGTCGCCAGGGCGATCCCGAATACTCCCAGGGGAAACTGCATCATGCGGTTTCCGTACCAGAGATAGGTGATACTCCCACTGGGAAGAAAGGAGGCGATAAGGGTATCTATGAGTATATTCACCTGGTAGACGGCTACTCCCAGGACCGCGGGTCCCATCATGATCCCAAGTCGCCTGACGCCGGGTGTGAACATCTTCAGCCTCGGCCACGGGACAATACCTCTGCGTAAAAGAGGGGGCCATTGAACAAGGATCTGCAGAAGACCGCCGACAAGCACGCCCCACGCGATTCCCAATATTGGTTTTTCGAGGTTCTGCGAAACGGCAAGCGCGAAGAAAATGATACTTACGTTAAGCAGCGCCGGCGCCAGCGCCGGCGTAAGAAAGTGCATGTGTGCGTTAAGTATTCCCATCATGAGCGCGGCAACGCATACGAGTAACATATAAGGAAACATCCATCGGACAAGCTGAACTGTAAGGCTATATATATCCCCGCTCGGTTCAAATCCGTAAGCGATGACT
Organism: Pseudomonadota bacterium; assembly: GCA_003229755.1. GTDB lineage: Bacteria > BMS3Abin14 > BMS3Abin14 > BMS3Abin14 > BMS3Abin14 > SZUA-178. The sequence continues at coordinate 3,241 of QIFJ01000280.1, read as the reverse complement.
CTCACGACCTGGGGAGCGAAAATAATACCCAGGAGGGTAAGAACGAGAAGAGTGGATGAAAGAAGCGAGAAGACACCCGCAGAGAATCTGTTCGCCTCATCCTGACCCTCGCGGTCCCTGATATCCGTGTAGACCGGGATAAAGGCGGCAGCAAGAGCGCCCTCTCCCAGCAGCTGCCTCATGAGGTTAGGGATCCTGAAGGCGACAAAAAAAGCGTCGGCTGCCGGTGTTGCTCCGTACAGGAAAGCCAGAACCGCATCCCTGACCAGCCCCAGAATTCTGGAAAGGACGGTAGCGCTTCCGACGACGCCCGCAGCCCGTACTATCCTGCCGCTTTCACTCTGATTATGATCACTGGTTTTCATTACTCTGTAGAAAATGTTTGACAAGCTCCATATATTCTGTTTAATTGCAATGCCTTAAGTCCCCTATTATTTTGATTCTGAACCAGGAGGATGGAAATTGGCAACTCATAAATCAGCTGTTAAAAGGCACAAGCAAAACATCAAGAGAAGGCTGAATAACCAGATGAGGCGCACCCGGATCAAGAACCTGACTAATGATGTTCTGAACGCCGTAGAGGCCGAAGATCATGATACAGCCGTGAAGGCTCTTGATGAGGCGGTCCCGGCAATTCAGAAAGCAGCCTCCAAAGGCACTATTCACAAACGGACAGCTGCCAGGAAGATCTCCAGGCTTACCCTCCGGGTCAACACCCTCCAGTCAGTCGAATAAATTTACCAGAAGCTCATCCAGCAGTATTTCATTCGGAATACTGCTTGTTTTCAGTTTCAGGTCACACTCCGAGATCCTTATGATCCTGTTTTCCAGTTTCTCCTCAGTAGTTCTTTCGAGCTGCTTTGCGTACTTTTCCCTTAATCCTGGAAACCTTATCCCTACTTTTTGAGCAGCTTCCTGCGGAGTTCGTCCACCTGATACGAACGATTTTCCCCTCAATAACTGCCGGTGATACCGCGCTATCATGTGCACTATGAACTCCGGCCGGTTTCCGTTGTCTATCAGGATCCTCATCAGCTTAAAAGCTCTGGGTTTCTTGCCTTCACCGACTGCGTCCAGCAAGGAGAATATACTTTCAACTCCACCGGGAACTGTGGCCTCAAGGTCAGATTGATGGACCACGGTCCTGCCACCCGCAAACAGGGATATCCTTCTCAATTTCCTGGGAAAGCTCCATCAACCCCGAACCGGCAACCTCAATGAGTGTTCTGGCAATATCCTCGTCCGCCTCCATACCCAGAGATGAGAATCTGCTGATAACCCATCTCGCAAGAGTGGGGCCATAGGGCCTTTTCCGCTCAATAACAGCTGTATTGGAGGATACCCCCTTGTAAAGGGGATCTCTTTTCTTCAATTCAGAGGATGTCATGAGAAGACAAGAAGAGGGGTTGGGATCTTTCAGGTACTCAACGAGCCTCTTCCAGGCGGAAAATGAATGGACCTCCCTCAAAACAAGTAACCGCCGATCGGCGAGAAACGGCATCGTTTGAAGAAATTCCTCCACCGAGGATGGTTCAGCCTCCCATCCATAGAGCGCAAGATAGTTCATGTCTCTGCTCTCCGGGGGGACTACCCGTTCCACAAGCTGATCTTCAGCCTCTTTGAGGAAAAGGGGCTCTGTTGAGAGAATAAGATAAGACGGACGCTTCCCGTCCAGGGCGATGTCCCTTCCTGTTTTCAATCCAATTCCCCGAGGTGGTCAGACAGATCCCTCATAATATCCCTGGCGAGCATCCTTATGGCAGCGTTCCTCTGCCAATCCAGGGAAACAGGGTCTGTAAAATGAGGATATGTTCTGGACTTTTGGACCTTGCCGTCTGAACTTATGTCACCCGATTCACCCAGGATACGCCACTGAATGCTCATCGTGAGCTTCTGGCGAAGGGGGGTTCCCGACGCAGAAACCGATTCCGTCTCGTCCGAGAAGGAGTCCACTACAACAGCAATCTTTTTCCGGGCATCTTTCCTGAAGAGCCCCGCTTCCTCAGCAAGAGCATCCTCAAAAACAGCGGCCAGCCGTGGCTGTTGGGTAATATTTTTTACATTATCCAGAGAAAAGCCCTCACCGCTGTAGGCGCCCACGAAACGGTAACCGCATCCGGCAACCAGGAAGATGCCGATCATACTTAGTACGCAGAACTTTATCGCGAGGTTCATTCCACCACCAGGGAGACAAGCCTGCCGGGAATAACCACTGATTTGGCAAGGGTCTTCCCTTCCATGAGTTCCTGTATCCGCGGCAGGGCCAGGGCCTGGCTCTCCAGGTATTCTTTCTCCAGATCCGCAGTCGCGTCGAAGCGTGCCCTCACCTTGCCGTTTACCTGTACTACTATTTCCACCGTACTGCTGGTCGCCAGCTCGGGATCGAACACCGGCCACTCCTGGGAAAAAATCGAATACGGCAGTCCCATGGCTTCCCAGAGCTCTTCTGCCAGATGGGGCGCGAATGGAGCTATTAGCTTGACTATGGTCTTTGCTGCCTCACCTGCCGCGGCTTTGCCCGACTTACCTTCTATCTTCCCGTCGGCAAGGAACTTCTGGGTCTCGTTCATCAGTTCCATGATCGCGGAAATGGCTGTATTGAACTGAAAGCGCTCGGAAATGTCCTCGGTCACCTTCTTGATGGATTTATGGACCGCATGCCTGAGTTGAGCGGTATTATCATCCTCAGAGGCCACATCCTCCGCAAGGCCATCTTTAAGCAGGTCAGTGTTCTCAATTATCAGCCTGTGCACCCTCGAGAGGAACCTGAAGGACCCTTCGACGCCCTGATCGCTCCAGTCCAGCTCCTTGTCGGGAGGGGAAGCGAAAAGAATGAACGTCCTTGCGGTATCCGCACCGTAACGTGACAGCAGGTCTTCAGCTGGAACGACGTTTCCCATGGATTTCGACATTTTGGCACCGTCCTTTATCACCATTCCCTGAGTGAGCAGACGGCGGAACGGTTCATCAGCCTTGGTCAACCCCAGGTCCCTGAGAGCTTTGGTGAAAAACCGGGCGTAAAGAAGATGCAGAATGGCATGCTCAATACCTCCTATATACTGATCCACGGGCATCCAGTATTCAGCTTCTGCCGGACTGAACGGCCCTTTCTCATATGAGGAGTCCGTGTAACGGAAAAAATACCAGGATGAATCGATGAACGTATCCATCGTGTCCGTTTCCCTGTTTGCCTGGCCGCCGCATTTCGGACAATCAACATTCCTGAACTCTTTAGAGGTCT
>QIFJ01000226.1 GCA_003229755.1 Pseudomonadota bacterium | reverse complement strand
GAGCAATGGCGGCACAAACCTTATCTTTTTCATATTGTATGATGACGATTTCCTCTCAAAATAATCGGTCCCTTTTTCAAGGATCTCACCTATTGTTGTTGAACATTTTTTCCCTGCGGCGATATGGAAGGTTCTGCCTGTAGTATTTTCGTCCATTAACAGGATGTGTCTGACAGCATCGGCAACGAAATCAAGCGGAACAACATCCAGGGGAGTATCAGCGGAACCCGGCATGAATGTAATTGCCCCCCTGTGTATCCACTTGAGCGGCGTATACAGAACGTTGAATGCCAGAGTCCTGCCCGTTAACGAACCGCCCGTTACAACAGTTGGCCGGAGAATAATAATGGGTAGTTCTTCAGTCATCCCCCTGACGATCTGTTCCGTCTCCCACTTGCTCTGCTGATACGCATTGGAAAACCCGGGGTCGCTTATCAGCTCATCTTCAAAAATAGTGCCTTCCCGATTTCCGCAAACGTAAGCTGTGCTTATATGAGCAACCCGCTTTAGATTTCCGTTCTCTTTTGCCATTCTCGCCAGGGACATTACGTTAAGAGTTCCCTTGTTATTCACTGCCCTGGCCTCGCCAAGTTCCATGTTGAACCTTGTAACGGCCGCACAGTGAACAATGTGAGTCAGATCTTCGGATAGATCCTTGAAGGTTTGTTTATCAAGGCCGAGACGATCAAGCGTGATATCTCCGCAATAGACGCTGATCCTATCTCTGACCTTAGAGAATTCGAGGTTGGGAGAGAGAATGCTGAAGGTTGTTGCCACTCGATCCATCGCCTCAGGCTCGGATCGGGCTCTAACCAGGAGAAGTACCCGGGAGTCGGGGTCGTTCCTGAGGATCCTGCATGCTGTCTTCCCGCCAATGTTTCCTGTGCTGCCTGTTATAAAGACCCCGTTTCCCATTCCCGACCTCCTTTCTCCGTATATTTCAAGGTGCGTGCCATTAATCCTCTCAAAGTCAAACACCCGCAAGCACTTGATATAACAACGTTTATATATATTTGAGAACCAGGTAAAAGCATGGAGTGCGAAGGGAGTTTCACAGGTGAGAATGGTCGGTGAGAAGGTGACTTCCCACCTCACTGCTCTTGGTCTCCAGATTGTTGCTTGCTTCCGGCTTAAGGGGTGAAATACAGGTCATCCATCAAGCCAGTCAGCTTGTTTTCATCCCGGACATTTCGAGTCAGAGTGAAGGAGAAGTTAGTGTAAATTGGAGTGCAAATTGGAGTCAGGTCATGAATTGTGGCATACCAGACTGATTAGCGGGAAATGCCATAATTCATGACCTGACCCCAATAACTGAAAATTCTTTACCAAAATACTAGAATTGTGTATCTTACCGGGCTAGACAGGGGAGAGTTATGAGAAGGTTTTTTGTCCAGCTATTCCTCTCGCTGGCGATGTTTTCGCTCTTTAGCGCACCCGCTTTCGCCAACTTCGACCTGAGGGGATCCCAGCAAATCGACATAGGCGTTAAGTCCCTCGACACCGCTGTATCCGCAGACGGGAAGTGGACCTTTGTTCTCACGGAGGGTGGAAATATCCAGGTGCTCACCTGGAGGGGAGAACTGGCCCAGGTCATCGAAACCGGTAAAGCCTACAGCAGGATCGAGTTTTCCGCTGCCGGGAACAGGCTGATCCTGTCGGGAGGCGGCACCAAAGACATCATGATCCTCTCACTGGGCATGATCCATGCGCTCGATACTACCGGATCCCCTTCAATGGGCGCGGATGACGCCTCGGTGGTGATCGCCTACTTCGGTGACTACCAGTGACACTACACTGTGGGGCTTATGCCCATACTCGAGCGGGTGCTCGAGATATATCCCAAGGACGTCCGTGTCGTAGAGTTGAATTTCCCCCTGAATAGACACAAGTTTGCCAGACCTGCGGCCGCCGCTGGCCTGGCTGCCGGAAAACAGGGGAAATTCTGGGAATTACACAAGTTGCTATTCGATAACCATAAAAAGATCAACGATCAGCTTATCGTCCAGCTCGCCCGTGATGTCGGTCTGGATATGGCACAATTTGAACGGGACAGAAAAAGCCCGGAAATCACCAACTTGATCAACCGTGACCTGATGCAGGGACAGAGGCACGGTGTTAGAGGAACACCTACCGTCTTCATAAACGGCAAGCGGTTGACGGACCGGAGTCTGGCAGGAATTAGCCGTGCAGTAGACAGTGAGTTGGGTAGAGAACCAACCGCTCCTTCAGGTAAATCTGCAGGTCCGAAAGGCCCCTCCCTCCGGAGTATGCCACCTGTTCAGGGCGCCAGCCCTGAGTGCGGAGGATAGTGGAATCCTGGGATCTGCATTTTAGTCAGGTGACAGTCATACCCTCTTTAAGCAGGATTTTGTGACGGGGGTGAAGTTTATTACGAATTTCGCCCCCGAGGTTTCTTATCCTCACCTGCAAACTTTCAGCAGATCCAACATAGTCAGGTCAGCGACGATCCTGTCTTCATTATCCACGATGGCGATTTCAGGGACACGCTTTCCTATCATCCTTTCCAGAACAGTCTCGACATCATCGTCTTCCCTGGCGTGGAAAGGTCTCTTGTTCATAAGATCCCTGGCTGATTCGGTAGTGATGATCGTCAAAAGATGTCTGGGGTGCGCATGTCGTTCATGGCTGTGACCAAAGATGTGCCTCATCAGGTTCTCCAGTGAAATGTATCCAGTGAGCCGTCCGTCCTCGTCCACAACGTATAGAACCCGGCTGTGCCGGTAGCTGCACATCGCTTCCACGACATCATAAACGGTTGCGGTATCGGGGACTACCGGGAGCTGCCTTTTTCCGACAGTTTCCATAACATCCCGGACTTTCAACCCCTTTATGTCCCTGCCCTGCATGGGTTCCCCTGGATTGCTCACTTTATCACTCCTTGGATGAATTCATTCAATATCCTTACGACAGCTTTGCCTCTCCTGATTTTACCAGAACGTATCGAACCATTGGGGGAGAAAGCAGCTCGTTTATAATGACGGAACCGAGAACAGCATTGACCATCAACTCCGAAACAGCGGGGTCCACAAACAGATCATTGGCAATGAGCACCAGACCTATTGTCACACCTGCCTGGGGCAGAAGACCAAAACCCAGATATTTCCTGACGGTCACCGGCGCTCCCGATATCGCGGCTCCCAAACGGGCCCCGAGGAATTTTCCGAAAAATCTGCCTACTATTATCAGCATTGCCAGCCCCATAGCGGTTTGAAGCCCGCTCAGATCCAGGTGGGCGCCAGCGAGAACAAAAAACATGGCGAAGACAGGCTCCTCGATACTCTCAACAACACTGAAAAGATCCTCGCCGTGGCGGACGAAATTGACCACCATGAAACCCAATACCATATTGGTCAACAGAGCCGATGAATTGAGGCTAATGGCCAGGCCACCTGTAAAAAAGACTGTTCCCAATCCCACGCCCAGCAGGGCGCTCCTGTTCGTGATAACAGGCACCAGTTTC
>QIFJ01000001.1 GCA_003229755.1 Pseudomonadota bacterium | reverse complement strand
GGGGAGGCCAGGTAGTTTGCCCTGACATGGGGATTGATCCTGGCTTCGTAGTTCCGGTTGCCTGATAGAACTGCCGCTGTAATGAGTTGATTTTCCTCTATGCAGTTAACGATCTCAGGATGAAGAGGCCCGCTATTGCCTATGCAGGTCGTACATCCGTAGCCCACTACATTGAAGCCCAGAGCTTCCAGCGAAGAGATAAGCCCTGATTTTTCCAGGTATCGTGTGACGACTCTGGATCCTGGAGCCATGCTTGTTTTCACCCAGGGTCTGCTGGAAAGACCTTTCTCTACGGCTTTTTTTGCAAGAAGGCCCGCTCCAAGCATAACGGACGGGTTGGAAGTATTAGTGCAGCTCGTTATTGCCGCGATAACAACCGATCCGTCGCTGATAGAGAAGTTTACACCCGAAAGTTCCATTGGTATTTCACAGCAGTTGACCCTTGGTTCTGTGGGGCATGCGCAGCTCTCTGGTGCTCCCTCCGATGATCCCCCTTCATCGGCCCAGAAGCCGCAGTCGGAAAAATCGTCGGCATCAGAAATTATTCCTTCTCCGAGTATCTCGGGAAGGTTCGACATGAACGTTTCCTTCATTTTGCCAAGTGGTACCCTCTCATGTGGTTTTCGAGGACCGGCCAGGGTGGGTTCTACAGCAGTGAGGTCAAATTCATAAACCCTGGCGAAATCCGGTCCATGTTTGTCTTCTGTGTGAAACAATCTCTGCTTTGCTGTGTACTTTTCAATAAGGCTTACCTGGGAGTTGGGACGTCCGGTCAGAGAGAGGTAGCTGAGAGTCTCCTGATCCACCGGGAAAAAACTCATGGTCGCGCCGTACTCCGGTGACATGTTGGAAATTGTGGCCCTGTCAGGGAGAGAAAGAGAAGCAAGGCCGGGACCGAAAAATTCCACGAAACAGCCAACGACACCCACTCCTCTTAAGAATTCGGTGATATAGAGGACGAGGTCTGTCGCGGTAGTTCCTTTCGGGAGGCTCCCTGTCAGCCTCATTCCTACAACCTCAGGGATGAGCATGAAGTAGGGCTGCCCGAGGAGGACAGCTTCTGCTTCGATCCCTCCCACTCCCCAGCCAAGGATTCCCAGGCCGTTGATCATGGTAGTGTGGGAATCGGTTCCCAGAAGAGTATCGGGAAACGCCGAGAGTTCACCGTTGACATTACGTGTCGTTACAACCTGTCCAAGGAACTCAAGGTTTACCTGGTGTACGATCCCGGTCCCCGGTGGAACCACTCTGAAGTTGCTGAACACTTTTTGGGCCCATTTCAGTGTGGAGTATCTCTCGATGTTCCGTTCGATTTCCAGCTTTGTGTTCAATTGATATGCATCCCCGGTACCGTAATAGTCAACCTGTACCGAATGGTCTATCACCAGGTCGACCGGGATAGCTGAGTTTATCAGGGAAGGATCGCCACCCATGAGCGCCATTGCCGATCGCATGGCCGCAAGGTCCACCACAGCCGGAACACCGGTAAAATCCTGCAGCACGACCCTGGCGGGCATGAACTGGATACTTTTCCTGTCCTTCCCGGCTGGTTTCCAGGCAGCCAGGCGTTTAATGTCATCCAGGGTTCCAGTGCCTGAAAAGGAGCTGCGCAGGAGATTTTCCAGAAGGATCCTGATGGAGAAGGGAAGCCTGTCAATTTCGGCAATGCCCATTTCTTCCAGAGAATCTATGCGATATATGATATATGATTCGTTGCCGACTCTGAGGGTATCCCTGGGATCGAAGTTCAAGTTTCCATATTTATCGTTTGACACACGGTTCTCCCTGTATAGTGAAGCAGGCTATAGGCTATAGGCTATAGGCGGTAGGCCTTATATCGTCCAACGTCCGATCACGCTTGCAGCGTGACCTTCGGCGTGAAGTCCCGATTTCGGTCCCAAGTCTCAGGACCTAAGTGTGTTAATCTAATCTCCAATTTCTAATTTCTAATTTCTAATTTCTAATGCTCTAATGATCTAAACCCAATTTCCAATGCTCTAATGTTCTAATTACGAGTATAGCGGAAATTTCAATAGCCAAGGTGTAACATTAGTGATACACTTTGCTTCGGAGGTGATTTATGCCAACGAAGTAAACGTCGTTCTTGAGGAACGTATATACCGAATTATCAGAGAGCTCGCGGAAAAAGATGGCCTTTCTCTTTCCATGGTCAGCAGGGAGCTTATAAGAGAGGCGTTGGAATTACGGGAGGATGCTGCCCTTGCAGCTTTTGCAGAGTCCAGGGCAAAAACGCTTAAAGAGGCCGACCTGATAGACCACGACGAAACCTGGAAAGATTAAGTATCAGGGGCGCCCGAATCAATGACTTGCAGCGCAAGGCGTTGATTTGTGAGGAAAGCGAAAATGACACTTTTCGATTTCCGCGGAGTAAAAAGCCATGGATGGACTTTTTTACGACCCTGTCAAAAATGATATTCGAGATTAATTATCACAGATTAGTCAAGGATGAAGACCTCCCTAAAATCGACAGGAAGCTTCAGGTACGAATTAAAAAAGCAATCGAAACGCGACTTACGACTGCACCACATGAATATGGAGAACCACTCAGGAAGACTCTGAAGGGCTACTGGAAACTGAGGGTAGGGGACTATAGAATTGTTTACAGGATTGATAAAAAGAAATTAATTATTCTCGTGGTTTGCCATCGGAAGGATGTTTACGACAGGGCAGACTCGAGGAAGAAGTAGTATTTATTT
>QIFJ01000114.1 GCA_003229755.1 Pseudomonadota bacterium | reverse complement strand
CAAGCAGCTCCTGGCCCTTCTCCTCTATACTGCCTCCTGTAATAATGCCGGCAGGCTCAACAACATCTCCATCCAGGGTGACCATGGTGGCCGCTATTCCGTTCGTCTCCCATATTCTGTGGGCCTCCTGAAGGTCCTCAACAAGCAGCGCGTCACCAAGGAGGAACTCGGCGACACCGCTCATCTCCTCAGAAAATTCCACCAGATCAGTCAGGTACCCGAGGGTCTGGTTATTCTCTACCTTCACCCTGCCGTTCCCGTTGGTGCACGGCATCCTGGGGATGAAGCCTCCCCTGCCCCGGGATTGCTCCTTAAGAAAACCCACCGCATCAAGGCCGTTTTCGGGTTTGTCCACGATGATGTGCTGAAGCCTGTCGCCAAGAAGGGCGAATACAGCCTTTTCATACTTCTGCGGAACCTGGATGTGGTCCGCAACTACACCCAGGACTCCTTCAGCTTCGGAACCGGCGTAATCATTCATAATTCCTTTAACACCCTCTGAAAATCCCTCCCTATCCTTTTCCAGCGCCGAGAGCGTCCTCTCGAGCCCCCTGAACTCGGCAAGATTTTCGGAAAGGCCCGATATTGATCCTTCCAGATCCTTGAATTCCCGCTTCCTCTCGTCCAGGGACTGTCGCCATTTTTCCATCTCGGACACGATCCCGTCCCTCTCCGATGTAGCGGCTACAAGCTCTTTTTGCTTCTCTATCCTGGTTTCGGATGACGTTCCGATCTTCTTTTCAAGATCCTCGATCCGCAGGTTGATCTCGGCGCTTCTCCTCTCAAGGCTGTCCGTAGCCCTCTTTCCCGAATCAAATTCAGTGGTTAGCCTGCTCTGCTCGGCACCAAGGGCAAAAAGGGCGGTACGGGCAGTTTCAACCTGCTCACCGGCCCTTTCGTACTCAAGAACAATAGAATCGAACTTTTCCCGTTCTTCCCTGAGGGCATCTTCACAAATATTGAATTCGTGAACAATATTCTCGAGCTCCAGTTCCATCTGGACCTGTTCAGATCTTTCCGACTCCACCTGCTTTTCGAGAAGTTCCTCGTCCACCCTGAGTCGGGTGATCCTCTCTTCCAACGACTTTATGGAGCCTTCCCTGACCGTGATATCCCCCTCCAGTCGGGCTATTTCATTCTCAATGGCGCTCACCTGTTCGAAATGGTCTGTTATACGATCCTCGCCGGCTGCAAGTTCAAGGCGGAGAGACTCTTCCTTCGCCTCCAGTGCGGCCAGGGACGCCTCCTTGTCCTCCAGTTTCGAGCCCCTTGATTCTAACTCTCCTTCCAGTTCACGCAGCTTTTCCGCAATTTCGGAGAACTCTTCGAAACGTAGTCTGAGCACGATATTTTCAAGCTCTTCTCTCATACGGCGATAACGCCTCGCCTTGGCAGCACTTCTCTTGAGAGCGTCAAGCTGCCGTTTTACCTCTCGGATCACGTCGCTTACCCGAAGGAGATTCTGTCTCGTCCTGTCAAGCTTGCGTTCGGACTCCTGACGGCGCATCCTGTACTTTAATACGCCTGCGGCTTCTTCAATGAGAGCTCTTTTTTCCTCAGGTTTTGAGTTCACCATCACGGATATCTTGCCCTGCTCGATGATCGAATATCCACGGCTGCTGCTTCCCGCATCGGCCAAAAGTTCCCTGACGTCCTTGAGCCTGCACTGGACGCCATTAATGAGGTATTCGCTTTCACCGGACCGGAACAGGCGCCTGGCAATGGAGATCTCGGAATACTCCGACCAGGGTCCGGACAGCGTGCCGTCGTTTTCGAAAAGAAGCGTTACCTCCGCCATCCCCATAGGGTTCCTCTTGTCGCTCCCGGAGAAAATCACGTCCTCCATCATCTGACCACGAAGAAGCTTGGCGCTCTGCTCCCCTAAGGCCCACCTGACGGCATCGACGATGTTGCTCTTGCCGCATCCGTTAGGGCCTACAACGGCAGTCAGACCGTCCGGCTGGAACTTGAAAACAGTTCTGTCCGGAAAGGATTTGAATCCATGTATTTCAAGCCTTTTGAGTCTCATAGTATTTGTAAGTGTCGTAAAAAGTCCATTCGTGGCTTTTTACTCCGCGGGTGGGAAAAGCGTCGTTTTCCCTTCCCTCACGAACCCATAACTATATATTAATATATATTAAGGTTATGGATTCGGGCGCCCATGCTCGGGCGCGATTGTAATGCGGTGCAAGTCATTGATCCGGGCGCCCCTCAATGGGCGCGTTGATGACCTCTTGCGAAGTCATCAACATTTCCGTTACCATCAAGTTGTACTTGATGCTTTACCCCACAACGAAGGTTATCACGAGTTTTTTTCCAAGTAAAGTTGATTTGAGGGCTGGATATGGATGCGTTCTTCGCCTCGGTCGAGGAGAAGTTCGATCCTTCCCTCCGCACAAGACCCCTTGCCGTGGCAGGGCCGGGGGTAATGAAGCATTCATAAAAGCTGAGGGGATACTCTCACATTACGTTTTTCCCGGGTCCCTGGGAATGAAAATAAAGGACCGGATCATGAGAGAAGCAGGGCTCACCTGTTCAACAGGTATCGTTCTCAATAAGCGCCTTGCCAAACTCGCAACCGGCCTGAAAAAACCTGACGGCCTAACCGTTCTTGAAGCTTCTGATATCCCGGCTATTCTTGAAAAGACATCTGTAA
>QIFJ01000095.1 GCA_003229755.1 Pseudomonadota bacterium | reverse complement strand
TCTTTTTCTCCTCCGGCGGGACAGTCCCGTGAGGTCGCCTTCAAGCTTCCGGCGAGTGGATGTAAGCTGCTCCTTGTCTGACCGCAGCCTGGCTACTTCTTCCTTCTCACGGGCGTAAAGGTCTGTGGTCTTCGCAAAAAGGTCCGTGTCGTAGTTCATGACACTGGTCATGTAGTGATGCCGACGCTGCACATCCTCAACACCGTCAGAGTCCAAAATCACCTTTAGATAACGCACATTGCCGGCTTTGTAAAGCGCAACGGCCCTGTTGACAAGCCTCCTTCTCACAAGCTCCTTTTCTTCCCGTATGAGGGCCAGATCATCCTCACTTTGGGCGATGGTTTTCACCAACACGGTTTCTTTCGTGCGAAGGGATCTGATATTTCGTCTTTTTGAACTGATATCCCGGTCAAGAAGCTCGAGGCTGCCGAGGATCGAGACCTCTTTTTCAGTGGATCTCCCTATTTTCTCCTCAGCCGCGGTTATCTTCTTCTCGATCACCTCCAGTTTGTCACGGTGCGTCTTGATGGAACTTTCCACCTTCTCAGCCCGGAGAGCCAGAGGCATGGACAAAGATATCAGGAGTATCATCATGACCAGCCGGCTTATCATCTCGAGAACCTTCCTACGGATGCTATGCTCCCGATCCCTCCCAGGAACATACCGGAAAGCAGTATGGCGATCATAATATTCGTGGAAAGGAATTCCAGCGATCTGATGCCGATTATATCGAATACCGTTGCAGCCAGCCCTTTTACCACAAACTTGTGGAGAAGAACAAGAAAACCCAGGGAGAAAATGGCGCCGGTCAAACCCTGTATGAGGCCCTCTATCAGGAACGGTGTGCGAATGAAAGCTTCGGTAGCACCCACCAGCCGCATGATCTCAAGCTCGTCCCGACGGGCAAGTACCGTAAGTTTTATCGTGTTGGCGATGATAAATATCGCGGCCAGAGACAGAATGCCTCCTAATACGACTGCCCCGGTATTGAGCACCACAAGCACCTTCTCGAGTCTGCCGAGCCAGTCCTCACCGTACTGGATATCCTCCACGAGGGAGTCATCGCCGATCTTGCCCAGTATCGAGTGTATGCCTTCCGAAGTGCGGTACTCCGGCTTGGGTGTAAGCCTTAAGCTGGCAGGCAGGGGTATTTCGTCCATCCCTTCGAGGAGGTCCTCATCGTTTCCGAGCATGGATCTGAACTCCACCAGCGCATCGGACTTGCTCGTATATGTTACCGACTCGACCTCTGCCAGGCCAGTGAGGCGATCCTGAAGGAAGTTTGTATCGGACATGGGGAATCCGTCCCTCAGGTAGATGGTGACGCGAACATCACCCTGCATGTTTTCCATGATGTTGTCGATGTTGTGGATCATAAGGATATACCCGCCTACGAGAAACAGGCAGATAGAGATGATAGCCGTGGTGATGGTGGACACTACCCAGCTCTGGCGAAGGTTGCCCAGCGCGCGGAACAGGGAAGATATGAACCTCCTCACAGGATTCCTCCCTTGATGATTCGCCCTTTTTCAAGGTGGACTCCTGCCCATGGTCTTGACCATGTCCAGATTGTGGGTTGCGACTACAACGGTAGTTCCGCGGGCGTTCACATCCGAGAAAATGTTCATAATATGTTCAGATACCTCCTGGTCGAGGCTGCCCGTGGGTTCATCGGCAAGTACGATCAGCGGCTCGTTGACAAGCGCCCGGGCTATAGCTACACGCTGCTGCTCACCTCCAGAGAGGGTCAGGGGGTTTGCCCTCATCTTGTGATGGATACCAAGCCTTTTAAGCATGGAAAAGACACGTCTGCCGATCTCCCGCCGCGGCATGCCGAGAACCTCCAGGGCCAGGGCGACATTGTCAAACACGTTACGTGAGGAAAGGAGCTTGAAATCCTGGAAAACAACTCCGATCTCCCTTCTCAGGGTCGGGATCTTCGACTTTGACAGGCGGGCTATGTTCCTTCCGTGTACGAGGATCTGGCCGCTGGTGGGCCGCTCATCACCGAAAAGGAGCTTGAGCAGCGTGCTCTTCCCCGCACCGCTGGCGCCGGTAATAAAAACGAACTCTCCTTTGGGAATGAGGATATTAGTATCCTGCAAGGCCGGAACATCCTTCTGGTACCATTTACTGACATGGAAGAGCTGTATCATCTGCGGGGGGTGACGCGCCGGGTTATCGGACGCCTGGTTCCTTCAGTGAGGATCATTCGCCGTCGATCTCCGATGCCAGATACTCCAGGATCACCTGATCCAGGTTTTTTTCATCGGCTGTATCGGGAATAGGTTCAGACGGAGAAGACGCGGGAACTGCATCATCGGAGAATTGCCCTGCCGTAACGGCGTTTATCATGTTTCGATGCTGATCCTCAATAAGCAGGCGGAGTTGAGACACAAAACCTTCTGTTCCTACAATCTGCGCGTAATTGGTCTTTTTTGAGGAGAGGATCCTCCCGCCCTGGTAGATGAGACTGACAATAACGGGGTTGTCGATCCCACCATCCTCGGTCTGAATATGATAGACCGCACCCTCGTGCTTTATGTCGGTGTTATATCCGGTAAGCATCGCTCAGACAGTGAGCCTCCTTCAGATCTGAATATTGATGACTTTTTACGACCCTATCAATATTAATCCAGAAAAACTCTCATATTATATCTTTAACAGATATAGTTCATCAAGAGCTTAAGACCATGGTTCAGTCCTTGCCCGCGGTCAGTAGATAGTCGAGGAGTTCCTGGGCGATGGGCGAGATGCTCCTGGCCGAATGGGTTAATATATAAAACCCTCTTTTTATTCTCAGGCCCATCACGCTCATCCTGACAAGCTCACCCGAGGAGAGCTTCTTTTCGACCGTCCTTTTCGAAAGGAAACTGGATCCCAGACCCGCCGTCACCCCTTCAATAACTGCCTGGGTGCTTCCAAGGGTGGCGATCCAGTTAAGGTCATCAGGATCAATGCCATTTTCCTTCAGAGCTTTCTCCACCGTCTCCTGGGTACCCGAACCAGGCTCTCTTCTGATAATGGGCAGCGCTGAAAGGCTCACTGCGTCCAGTTCAGTGCCTGTTTTACTGTTTTGAACCAGCTCTCCGGGAGCCACGAAAATAATTTCGTCATCACACAGCAGATGAGATTGCAGCGGATGGTCGGCCGGGGAGCCGGTCACACCCATGGGGATCTCACCCAGGCCAACTCTTTCCTTCACAGCGGCAGAGTCACTGACCCTCAGCGTTATCTTGATCTCCGGGTACTTCCTCGTAAAAGAACCAAGCCACCTGGGTAGCAGGTACTCCCCTGGAACCGTACTCGCTTCGAGTGTTACCTCTCCCTTCATCTCACCCAGGAAAACCTGCACTGCCTGGACCGACTGATCACACAGGTCCATTATCTTCCGGGCGTAGTCGGCAAACACCTTGCCTGCCGGAGTCAGGGTAACGCTCCTTCCCGAACGGTCAAAGAGACGGACGCCCAACTGGGCCTCAAGGTTCCGGATGTGGGTGCTCAGAGTGGGTTGGGTTATGTTTATCTCCCTCGCAGCGCTGGAAAACCCGCCGTATTTGCTGATCGCGTTCAGTGCGCGCAGCTGTCGCAGGTCGAATGCCATTTATCAGCCCTCTTCACCGATGAACATGTTAAAGAGTTCTATGGCAGTGGTGGCATCACTTGCATAACCATCCGCTCCGATCTCATCGGCGAACTGTTGGGTAACGGCGGCGCCACCCACGACTACCGGAACACCCAGGTCGGCATCCCTGATGAC
>QIFJ01000075.1 GCA_003229755.1 Pseudomonadota bacterium | reverse complement strand
TGACGCATCCGGCAGCTACTACAAACGATAGTATCACCAGCAGCGAAGAAGCTCTCTTCATTACAGACCTCCTCAATATGAGTGGTTAGTTTTGCTTATTATACCGTACTCACGCCTCAATTATTCCACGATTATGGATTTTTGACACAGGTGAAGGGTTTAGCTTTAATTCGGAAATTAGAACTTTAAAATACGATAAAAGCCTTTAACACAGGGGGCCGCAGGCCGCCCATTCGGTCGGACCGCAGGGTACCGCAGGGAAAAACTGGTCCTGGGTTTCATCAGAAGAGATAAGAGCCTGTAACGCAGTGCAGCTACTTTCAGGCTGCTTCGCAGAGTTAGCCAGGGGGTCGCAGAGAAAAACATGGACTTGGGTTTCTGCAAAAATCATCAATCATCTACCAGCAATTCTTCCTCTCCTCTGAGTTGGGTGCTTACCAGGAAAAGTTTTGCTGCTTGTTGGTTTCCCCGCGGTCCTCTGCGGTCAGGGCTGAATAGCCCTACCTGCGGCCCCCTGCGTTAAGGGTTTGTCTGGTAAAATCTTCGTAAGGTGTTTCGTGAATATCAGTAGAGTTGAGCATTAGATATTGGACAAAAAAGCTGGATGTTGATTAGAGGATCAACCTTTTTCTGACTGCTCCTACAGCGAAACCGAATGCGATTAGGAAAAAGACTGTAAGCCAGAGTATGTCCCCGAGGTGCCCTAAACCCACAGTTCCAGTAAACAGAGCCCGTGAGTCAATGGGAGGAACCATGCTATCGTCTGGGCCCATTCGGGCAGATTTTCTATTGGGAAGAATATACCTGAAAAAAGAAACATGGGGGCGATTACCAGAGTGAAGTAGTAGGAGAAGAAATCGTAGGATGGAGATTTGGCCGTTACTATCATGGAGAGGGAGGCAAAGAGGAGGCCGATGAGAACAGAAAGGGGAAGGACGAGGATGGCCCATGGACTTGCCACCAGCCCGAAAAATGATATAACCAGCAGCATCGCCGCGCCGGAGAAGAAGCTCTTGGTCGCTCCCCACAGGATCTCGCCCGCCACTATCTCGTCCAGGGAAACGGGAGTGGCCAGGATGGCGTCGTAGGTCTGCTGCCGCGTCATTCGGGTAAAGGCCCCGAAGGTGCACTCAAAGGTTGCCGAGTACATGGCGGCAGAACATACCAGGCCGGGGGCGAGAAAGGAGATATAAGGTATCCCGTTGACGGTTCCCACCATCTTCCCCAATCCCCATCCCATGGCCAGGAGATAGAGGAGGGGTTCACCCAGGTTCCCGATAAGGCTGGCCTTGTAGTAGGTTGTCCATACCCTGAAGTCCCTGTACCAAACGCAAAAGGCGCGAAGTGTTATGTCCGGGATCAGGGAACCAGTACGGGGCACCCTTGCAGGCGGTACAGGGACAGTCGGTCCGCTCATTCCTTCAGCTCCCTCCCGGTAAGGCGCAGGAAGACGTCCTCCAAAGTGGCGCGCCGGTGAAGGACAGTGCGCTCGGGTCCGATTTTTATCCTTCCTAAAAGCGCCCGGGCATCGGGAGTGTAGAGGTAAAGTGTATCGGCTGAACACTCCACCTCAACTCCTTCGAGATCGGCGCTGCCGTTAATGGCAATAAGGCACTCGTCCCTTTCCTCATTTTCCGCCAGCCGGATCTCCAGTACCTCTTTTCCCACGTGCTGCCTTACCAGGTCCGCGGGACCTCCTTCCACCAGGATCTTACCGTGGTCCATGATGACAAGGCGGCCGCAGAGCTGCTCGGCCTCGTCCATGTAATGTGTGGTCAATACAAGGGTAACACCCTGCCCCTGGAGTGAGCGGAGCTTCTGCCAGATGAGGTGCCGTGCCTGGGGGTCCAGGCCGGTGGTGGGTTCGTCCAGAATGAGTACCTCAGGGTTGTTAATTAGCCCCCTGGCAATAAGCAGCCGGCGTTGCATTCCCCCCGACAGCTGCATTATGGGGCTATTGGCATGATCTTCCAGCTGAAAGAATCGCAGTATTTCTATGGCCTGTTTTCTGGCTTTACGTCGAGGGATTCCGTGGTACATGGAGTAGACAAGAAGATTCTCGAGGACTTTCAAGTCCGTGTCCAGGTTGTTTTCCTGGGGGACAATTCCTATACGCGACTTGATCTTCCGTGCATTTGTCGACACATCCATACCGAGCACAGACAGGGTCCCCTCGGTTACCGGCAGATGGTTGGTGATCATGCGCATCGTTGTGGTTTTGCCCGCTCCGTTGGGGCCAAGGAAACCGAAACACTCTCCCTTTCGGACAATGAACGATATACTGTCAACTGCCGTAAAGTCGCCGAACCTTTTTGTCAGATCCGCGGCGTTGAGGATATTAACCTGGCTTCTTTCCATCGGCACTTTTCTGTAGCCTCGCTAAAAAGGGTGGGCAAGTTCTGATTGAGCATAACCATTAGCGGACCTTACATCAAACAAAAGTTAGATTTACCTGATGACGAATTGCTTCAATACGGATCCAAACAGCAGATATTAAGATGTTGTTTGATTTTAGAGATTTGCAGGCTTTGTGGGGTTTAAATCACATATTTGTTCTTGCTTTCACAACAGCTAAGTAATAGAATTATTTTCCAGAAGGGGATAGGTCTGCTCAGTCGAATTTGAGGGATTCACTGGCGTAGGTACTGGTAAATCCGGATCAAACCAAATACCGCAAATCATCGTTCAGCATGATGTATTCAAGTTACACATCTTCTTCCGGAACATTAAATTCAAATTGAAAATATGACTATTAGTCAGGAACATACTAAATTCCTGGAGGATAACCACCTCCTTCGTGATGTAATGGAGGCCTCCAGTAATATCCTGGTGATCTTCGATCCTTCCAACAGGGTCTTGCTGGCCAATGGAAACTTTTCATCACATTTTAATTTATCGTCTGAAAAAATATTGGGATCTGACCTCCCGGGTCTCCTGAAGGAAATAGATCCCGATGCCA
>QIFJ01000053.1 GCA_003229755.1 Pseudomonadota bacterium | reverse complement strand
TGCCCGGTGTCTGAGACCTCCATGAAAACATAGGTGCCCTCGGTCAGATTCTCGTCAAGGAACGTCTCTGAAAGATAATCATTGTCACACTCCATTGTTCCGGTAGTAATAGTTACTACTCCACTTGTACCGGCAACAGCATCCGAAGCGTTTGTGATGAGGTTCATTACGATCTGCCGGATCTGCGAAGAGTCAACCTCCACAGCAGGAAGATCTTCCGCCAGGTTGTATCTTATAACGGCATTCTTGGCTACCGCAGCCTGGAGCAGGTGACCCATTTCCTCTATCAGTTTGCCTAGATTAATTGTTTCTACGACGAATTTGCCTCTGCCGGAATAGGCCAGCATCTGATTGGTGAGTTCGGCCGCCCTCTGGGCCGCGGTCTCTATCTTGAGAATTGCATCCATGGCCGGCGACTCCGGTTTCAGCTTCATGGCGGCGATCCCGGCGTTTCCCAGGATCCCAACCAGGAGGTTGTTAAAATCATGCGCGATACCACCTGCCAGCACTCCCAGGCTCTCGAGCTTCTGGGCGTGCTGTATCTGTTCCTCGAGGTTCTTTCGTTCCTCTTCAGCCTTGACGCGGTTGGTTATATCCCTTGCGAAGGCGCAGTTATATTCTTTCCCCCCGAACTCAACATAGTTGACGGAGATCTCTACGGGAAAGATATCTCCACTTTTT
This sequence comes from Pseudomonadota bacterium, assembly GCA_003229755.1. GTDB lineage: Bacteria > BMS3Abin14 > BMS3Abin14 > BMS3Abin14 > BMS3Abin14 > SZUA-178. The sequence continues at coordinate 4,652 of QIFJ01000053.1, read as the reverse complement.
TTCTGGTGGGTTGTGTGGATCATAAATGACCTGCGTTCCCTCAGGTCCTTCCAGTGGTCAGGCCATACCTCTGCCGGAAACTCGGGGCCGATGTCGTGCACGGTCATGTTGAGCAGTTCCTCCCTCGTGTAACCGAGGTTTTGGCAGGCAGCCTCGTTAACATATATGAACCTGGCGTCCGGCTCCATCCAGTACGCCGCGTCTGAGGATCTCTCCAGGGCAAACTGGGTGAATTTGAGACTCTCCTCGGATTCGGCCAGTTTGCGTTCCAGGTTTAACTGCTCGGCCACCCGGTTGACGATAGATGGAATAAGATCCAGAAACGCGGTGTCCTTTGTAATATAATCCCTGGCGCCCAGCTTCATCATCTCCACGGCTATCCTCTCGTCTCCATGACCGGTGATAATGACAAAGGGTATTGAATGGCTCTTGCCGCTGAGGTTTATTATCACCTGCTCACCTGTCATGTCCGGGAGTCGGTAATCGAGGAGCAGGAGGATGTTATCGTTTTGGAGGCATTTTTCGATCGCGTCAGCTCCGGTATGGACACTTTCAACGGAGAAACCCTCCGCCTTCAGCTTCCTTTCAATGAGCTTGCAGGTTCCCTCGTTGTCATCGACAACGAGGATCTTCATGTCCGGACGCATTTTTCCCTCTAATGTTCTTTTTCAAAACCGTCTATCTCGGGTACCTGGATCACTTTGAGAAACAGGCCAAGCTGCCGGATGCACTCTATGAACTTGTCGTATTCCACCGGTTTTACTATGTAGGTGCTGCACCCGAAACCGTGACACCTCTCCACTTCAAGAGGGTCGTCAGTTGTCGTTATCATTATCACGGGTATCTTTCTCAACTCATCATCTGTTTTCAGCTTCCTGAGCACCTCGACCCCGTCGAATTTAGGCATTCTGATATCCAGTAAGAGCAGGTAGGGAGTGTTCTCTGTGCGGTGAGGTCCGTCACCCGTCCTGAAGAAGAAATCGAGGGCCTCTTTTCCATCACTGAACGCCTCAAGTTTTTCTTTATCAGCGACACATGCCCCATATCGTCCTCAGCGATAGCTATTACAACTTCCCTGTCCATGCGTACCTCCCCGGCCAGCCTTCGGCTGGAGTTCCAAGTTCCAAGTTCCAGGTTCCAAGTAAAGTCATCGCGAGGAATACAATGACGAAGCGATCTTATAAGATTGCTTCATCACGCCTGCGGCGTGACTCGCAATGACTGCCCCTCAACACTCGACTTCGATTTAGTACTTCGACTGCCACTCCGCCCTACGCACTTCGCACTCACCCGAAGGGTGTACCACCTTCCCATTTTTCCCCTCTCCTTCGGCCTCGCTCAGGACCTTGGACACCAACGCCGGGCCGGCCTAAACTTCCGGTAATGCGACATAGAACCTGGTTCCCTTGCCTGGAGTTGATTCAGCCCAGACTCTCCCGTTGTGTCTGTCCAGGATTTTGCGAACTATGGTAAGCCCCAGTCCGTCCCCCGAGCCGTGAGAAGGGTCGAGGCGATGGAAAATCTCGAAGCGAAGACCTTTCTACTGAACTCCGGGGCGAACCCGATGCCGTTATCCTCTACACAGTAAACGACCTCATTGCCTCTTTTCTCACCTGTGATACTTATTTTTCCAGGTTTGTTCGGGTCCAGGTACTTTATAGCGTTGTCAAGAAGATTGGAAAAGACCTGGTTGATCTGAGCGATGTCGCCAGTAGCAGGGAAAAGATCGTCCACCTTGAATGTTACATTCCTTTCTTTGATCTGGTACTCGAAAGAGTTTACGATCTCCTTTATCAGAAAGTTCAAGTCGATCGATTCGATCATCAAAGAGGCCCTGCCAAGGCGGGAAAGGCGAAGAAGACCTTTTAGCAAAGCATCCATTTTATCGGTACTGCCGAGAATGAACCCAAGCGCCTCAGGCACATCTTCATTCAGAAGACGGGCAAGCTCATTCTTTGTCCCGGCTGACAGATCTTCATCTTTCAGGATTTCTTCCAGATGTATGATGATGGTTTCCAGTTCCCGGGAAAACCCCTGTATGTTGACCAGGGGTGATCTCAGGTCGTGGGATGTAACATAGACTATCTGTTCTAACTCCTCGTTCTTCTCGTTGAGCTGGGCTGTTCGCTGTTTTACCTGCTCATCGAGATCTGTCGTCCAGGCCTGAAAGCGATCGAGCATGGAGTTCAGCGCATCAGCCAGCAATTTCGTTTCACTGGTCCCAACGGGATCTGCCCTCACATCCAGGTTACCGAGCTCCACCAACTGTGCAGTGCGGCTCAGGCTGTGTAACGGTTTTGAGAGGTTGTCGGCAAGCATGATGGACACGATGATCGTGAAAAAGATAAAGATCACCGCAATGAGCAAGGACTGGAACTCTGACTGCTTGAACGATTTGAAGATCTCGGCCTCGTCCCTTTTAACTACCATGCCCCAGCCAAAATCAGCAGTCAGCGGAATATAACGGTATGCGGCAAGAACGGTTATGCCCCGGTAATCTTCTGTCCGGACAATGCCCTCTTCACCCCTTGCAGCCCTGACTGCCGGCTCTGCCTTGATCTGATATTCAAGAGGTTTTGCCAGAGTTCCATCCGGGAGAGGGTGCTTCAAAGGTGCCAGAATTCTTACTTCCTTGTTGATAAGTAGCGCCTCGCCGGTCATACCCAGTCCACCACCGGTATGAAGGATCGGCTGGATCACATTGCCGATATTAATATGAATTATCATTAACGTATTACTTTGGAACTGCCCCTCCCGGACGTCTATCAGGGGGTATGCAATTAGCAATTTGGAAAGTCCCGCAAGGGGGTCTTTCCACATTGCTATAGAAGGCTGTCCGGGTGAAATATTTTGTACGGTTTCTTCAGGTATGTTGGAAAGGGGCATCCCAATGGCGTTGTTATCGGTGCTGATCAAGATAATATTTTCACTGGCATCCATCAGGTCGACTCTGTTGTATGAGGGATAGATTGATCTTATCCTCTCCAGGTACCTGCTTATCGATCGATATATTTCATCATCTCTGAGTTCCTTCAAGATCGAGATCAGTGATGCCCCCGCTCGATGCCTGGTATGCAGGGCTCTATCCAGTTCGCCCAACTCGTCCGAGATAAGATTGTTGTTGGAGAAAAGGATAATATCATCAGAAAACTCCTCAATAATTCTTGAAAGCCGCTCCTTTTTCAGGTCAGCTGTCAGGTTAAGGGCAAGAAAAGCTTCGGTCTCTTTTTCCTGGTACTTGCCTTCAAAAGGTGTAAAGGGGATTCCGTACCGCTCGACGCTCTGAAGGGTGAAAATGATGAGGGCAAAGAGGAGCGTGAAGGCGAGAAACATCCGCACCTTGAGACTGCCGAGCACACCGGTACCTGAGAAAAACGATGTTTTTTTGGCAGGATCTTTACTTTGAGCAGATGGGCTCATAACAGTGAAAACACCCCCATTGGTTATCACTTCTGGTGATTATGCCAGATATATTGGTAGCTGTCACGGTTTTTGAAGGGACTAAATACTACCCCATTATCTCCATTACCCGCTCCACCAGCGCTTCGGCCTTATAAGGCTTCTGGATAAAGTCCACATTTCCGTACTCGTCAATGATCTCCGCGCAGATCTCCTGTTCGGAATACCCCGAGGAGAGGATAACCTTTACGTTTTTATCTATGTCTCGGCGAACACCTCCTTGCCGCTCTTTTCAGGCATGGTCATATCAAGCAGTACGAGGTCGATTTCCTTACCCATCTTGTTGAAAACCTCCAGCCCCTCTGCGCCGTCCCGGGCGAGGATAACCGTAAGGCCACATTCTTCCAGGATATTGGTGGCCACATCCCGGACATATTCTTCATCATCCACGACCAGCACTGTGCCGCTTTCTCTCCACTTTGTGATCTTGCCGGGAGGTTTTTCCTCTTGAGAAATCGTCTCGTCCGGTTCGGTATATGGCAGGAGGACCCTGAACCTGGTACCTTTGTTGGGCTCGCTTTCAACCTGGATGATCCCTTTGTGTCCTCTCACGATCCCCAGGACGGCGGCAAGTCCAAGGCCCCTGCCTGTCTCCTTGGTGGTGTAGAAGGGGTCGAACAGTTTTTCAAGGGTCTCCCTGTCCATGCCTTTTCCCGTATCAGTTACACTGATGATGGAGTAAAGTCCCTCGGGAAGATCGTGGGCAAAATAGGCGCTTTCCAGACAGTCCTGATCGCATTCCTTAATTCCGGTAGTAACGGTGATCGTTCCTTTATCTTTCCCGATGGCATCAGCGGCGTTGGTTATAAGGTTCATGATCAGCTGCTGCATCTGGGCGGAACTGCCCTCAATAGTGACCGGATCAGAAGAGAGGTTGTAGTAAATGCCGCACTTCTTGCCCACCGAGGAGGCCAGGAGCTGGGACATCTCTTCCACGATCTTGTTGGTATCCAGTACCCCGACAATAAATTTTCCTTTACCTGAATAGGCCAGCATCTGGTTCGTGAGGTCCGAGGCCCTGATCGCGGCCTGCTCGATCCTCCTTATGTTGAGGTGGGCGGGGTTTTCATCGGGGACCTTGGGCAGGGCCAGGCTGGCGTTCCCCAGTATCCCCATGAGCAAATTGTTGAAATCGTGGGCTATACCCCCCGCCAGGATCCCCAGGCTCTCCAACTTCTGGGAGTGGTGGATCT
>QIFJ01000235.1 GCA_003229755.1 Pseudomonadota bacterium | reverse complement strand
AAGGAGGTCGGGAATGGAAAACAGGATCTTTATAACAGGCAGCACAGGAAACATAGGAGGGATGACAGCATGCCGGATCCTCAGGAACGACCCTGACTCCCGTGTACTTCTGCTGGTCAGAGCCCGATCCGAGCCTGAGGCGATGGATCGAGTGGTAACAACCTTCAGCATTCTCTCTCCCGACCAGGAATTCTCCAGGGTCAGAGATCGGATCAGCATCTATTGCGGAGATATCACGCTTGATCGTCTCGGCCTTGATAAACAAACCTTCAAGGATTTATCTGGAGATCTGACTCACATTGTCCACTGTGCGGCCGTTACAAATTTCAACATGGAACTTGGCGAGGCCAGGGCAGTAAATAACCAGGGAACTCAAAACGTAATGTCCCTGGCGAGAATGGCAAAGGAGAGCGGAAACCTTAAACGGGTTGCCCATATAAGCACTGCTTACGTTTGTGGAAACCAGGAAGGCACTATTTTTGAAGATGAACTGATAAGTGACCCCGGTTTTTCCAATGCTTACCTGCAGAGCAAGTGGGAGACGGAACAGATCGTCAGGGGGATGACTGAAGAACTACCTATTATTATCCTCCGGCCAACTATTGTAACAGGTGGTTCGCTAACGGGAAGGACATTGGAATTCAATGTTCTGTATACGCCGCTCAAGTGGATACACAGGGGGGCAATTACATTCATGCCGGGTTCCGCTGATACTCCCCTGGATGTTGTTCCGCTGGATTTCGTTGCCGATGCTATCAGACACATCCTGTTAACAGAAGAAAACCCTGCAGGCAGAACCTTCCATATCGCCGCAGGAAAAAAATGAGGTGAGATCCTTGAAAAAGGGACCGATTATTTTGAGAGGAAATCGTCATCATACAATATGAAAAAGATAAGGTTTGTGCCGCCATTGCTCGCGGATACAGTCTTTAAACTTCTCCCTTCAAAGTACAGGAAATCTCAGGAAAAGATAAAAGCCTTCCAACCCTTTATGTGCATTCACAGGGAATTTGACACGACCAATACAGAAAAGGCGCTGACAGGGTCCGGCATCTCTCCCCCGGTATTAGGGTCTTACTTCGAAAACATCATGGACTTTTGCTTCACGACCAAGTGGGGAGAGAGACTGCAGTGCTCAACCACTACTAGCGGGTAAATGATCATGATCAAAGTAGTATTCAATCCTGAATCCGGAAAGTCCAAATATAGACCTCTGATTGAGAGGATTATGAAGGAACTTTCGGGTCTTTCTGTGGACCTGGAATACACTTATGGGCCAGGTCACGCTACTGATATCGCAAGATCAGCCGCCAGGAACGGTGCCGACACGGTTATTGCCATTGGGGGTGACGGGACCGTTAATGAAGTACTTAACGGTCTCACAGGCACCAAAGCTTCACTTGGGATAATTCCGGCTGGTACCGCGAACGACCTGGCCCGCCATCTGGGGATTCCTCGTAACCTTACTGCCTCCTGTAATCTTATCAGAAGCAGCTTTACAACCATATTGGACACAATCGAGGTGAACGGCAGGCGCTTCCTGACTGCAGGGGGTGTGGGTTTTGCGTGTGATGTTGCCCAGAAGGCAAAAAGGCTCAAGCGAGAAAGTTTAAGAAAAATTGCGGTGAGGAATCTCCTGGGTGGAAAACTCTATGTTATTGCTGCACTCCTTGCTATTGCAACCAGGAAACATGTGGTTCAGCCTGTTGAGATCCTGACTGGTGGAAGGTCAGTAATATTTGACCCGCTCTGGATAATGATCAGCAATCAGCCCAGGGTGGGAAGGTTCTTTCTCATGTCACCTGAAGCTGAAAACGACGATGGATATTTCGACGTCTGCATGACTAAAAACACCAGGAGCAGACTTAAGATTCTGTCCACAACTATCAGGGTCATTGCCGGGACACATGAAAAGCTGCCAGATGTTTCAGCTTTCAGGGCTGAGGTAATGACTATCAGAACCTCCAGGCCAATGCCGTTTTTCGGTGATGGTGAACTTCTGTGTGAATCCTCCGAGTTCAAGTTAAGGGTGATACCTGCTTCGATAAGGGTCCTGGTTCCGAGCGCCAGAGTGGATACCATCCATGATCAACTGTCTGCTGCCCGAACCCTTATAAGACCGGCTCTGGAGATAAGATCATGATCTCTCTACCGGAAAGAGGATACACTCGAAGGATCCGGATCTACTTTTCCGAGATGTTTCCCATACCCGCAAGGATTGTTGGCGCGTCTCTCCTCTTTGTATCCTTTACGTTATCCCTTGCCAGGATCCATGGGACAGAGGCAACGGTATTCTCCCTCAAAACAGTTATCGGGTCCCTTGGGGTATTCATGATCATGTTGATCCTGAGATTGATGGATGAGCTCAAGGACATGGAAACTGACCTTGAACTTTTCTCACACCGCCCTCTGCCATCAGGAAGAGTCAAAGAAAGGGATATAACTTTCAGCCTGGCGGGAGCGGTTTTCTTTTATCTCGCTGTCAATCTCCTCTCTCCTGAAACTCTCTGGGTGGCCCTGGTAGCGCTTGCATATACGTTCCTGATGTTCAGGTATTTCTTCATACCACGGATATTAAAGAGATATCTCCTTCTTAACCTGGCCACTCATAACCCGATCATTCCGATCATGCTCTTTTACATCCTGGCCCTGTACAAAGCAGAACAGGGACTTGGACTCAGAGATCTGTCCTGGAACTATATCCTGGTTTTAGTACTCATGTACTGGGCAATGTTCTTCGCGTGGGAGATCTCCCGGAAGATCAGGACGGCAGAAGAAGAGGACGCATACGTGACCTACTCAAAGATCCTCGGTCCTGCAGGAGCGGTAGGGGTGGCTGCAGGCGCCCAGACGGTCACGATGGCAGCCGGTCTCTTTTTCTTTTCCACCATGCCCATGTCGGTGCTGTTTCTTCTCATAATGCTGGCCGGATATTTCATAACAATGAGCGGCTATTTGCGTTTCATAACCAGACCGAACCGAACCACGTCTGATCCAGGGCCCTTCGCGGAAAGATATATCGTGATAGTCATCGCGGCATCCATAGTTGGTCATGCCATGACAATGTGACGGGAGAATT
>QIFJ01000010.1 GCA_003229755.1 Pseudomonadota bacterium | reverse complement strand
GATCCGCGTCTTGAGACCCTGGAGAGTATTCTGCCGGGTCTGAACTGCGGCGCTTGCGGCTATCCGGGATGCGCCGGTTTTGCGGAGGGGCTCCTTGCGGGTTCGGTAGGGCCTGCTGACTGCGCCCCAGGCGGCCAGGAAGTTGTAGATGAACTGTCTGATTTTCTGGGCCTGGAAGTCACGGGAGTTGTCAAGAAAGTATCGGTGCTCAAATGCGGTGGGGGCCGCAGCCACGCCAAGGTGGAGGCCGAATACGAAGGTATCCGGGACTGCCGCGCGGCTGTTCTCCTTGGGGGCGGGGGAAAATCCTGCCGCTACTCATGCGTCGGTTTTGCCACTTGCGAGTTCGTGTGTCCCTTTGACGCGATCAGGATGAGCGATGAAGATCTGCCGATAATCGAGTGGTAAATGTGTGGAAGCATGTCCCCGTGACGTCCTGGTCCTGGAACCGGCTGTTCATAAGGTGATCGTAAGGTGTTACTCTCCCCAGCCTGGGAAGATCGTAAAGAGCGTATGCAGTGTCGGCTGTATTGCGTGCGGTATCTGTGAGAAGGTCTGTCCCGTCGATGCGATTACCCAGGAGGATAACCTTGCATATATCGATCCGAATATATGTATAGAGTGCGGGATCTGCGCCAGCAACTGCCCCGTGGATACCATTACGGATGATGAACTGCCGCGAACCACGGTCCTGATTTCGGATGCGTGCAACGGCTGCGGGATATGTGAAAAGATCTGTCCATACGAGGCCGCTCACGGGGAACTGAAGGAACTGCACACGATTGATTCCCAAAGATGTACCGGCTGCGGGCTGTGCCCACCTCGTTGTCCTGTTGATGCTATCACCTTCACCGGTCCGAAGGCTGTAACCATCGGAGATTCGCCTCGTACTGAAGAGTAACCTTCTTTTACGATACATATTTTCCGTGGAGAAAGTTTGATGGACCTGGTCTTTTTTTTCGGCGCACTGGTCTTCCTGTTCATTGCCACCCTCCATTACCTTCTGTTTCTGGTTTATCAGAATCCGGTAGTACCGAGGGTCGCCAGATACTCACTCTATCTGGTGTTAGTGCTTCAGATCGCCTTCTTTGTCGTCCGCTTCGGCAGGGGCAGCATCCTCCTCGGCACAAATATGTACGAATCTCTTGTGTTTTTCTCCTGGTGCATGGTTGTCGTCTATCTCCTGATAACGATCCGATATCCTGCGCCGGTGCTCGGGGCTTTCGTGATGCCTGTCGCCTTCGTTTTGATGGCGGCATCCGCTACGATGCCGGACAAGGGAATTGCTGAGATCCCCCCGGTCCTGAAGAGTTACTGGCTTCCGTTCCACGTTACCTTCAGCTTCATGGGCGATGCATTGTTCGCCCTTGCCGCTGCTGCCGGAGTAATGTATCTCATCCAGGATAAACAGTTGAAGTCCAAAAAGCCCGGTGCGTTCTACTATCGCCTTCCCAGTCTCGACATTCTGGATCAGATCAATTACAGAGCCCTGACGGTTGGTTTTCCCCTACTGACACTTGGGATAATAACGGGTTCTGTCTGGGCGCAGTACGCATGGGGCGCGTATTGGAGCTGGGACCCTAAAGAGATCTGGTCTCTTATCACCTGGCTGATCTACGCTGTCCTGCTTCACGCCCGTTTTACTGTTGGATGGCGCGGAAGAAGAGCGGCCTACCTTTCAATTATCGGCTTTGTGGCCGTACTCTTCACGTTTTTCGGAGTTAATCTTCTGTCGAGCGGACTTCACTCCTACAACTGAAATACAGCCGTTTATGGAAATCGTAATCGTCGGACTCAGTCACAAGACAGCGCCCATAGAGATCAGGGAGAAGGTCTCGTTTGTTGATGAATCCCTGAACGAAGGGTTAAAATCACTGTACGGCTGCAGGAGTGTTGCCGAGGCCCTGATCCTGTCCACGTGTAACAGGGTGGAGATATGCGCTATCTCACTTAAAAAGGATGCGGTTATTGAAGACATAGCCTCTTTCCTTTCCGAGTACCATTCTGTGGAAAGAGAGAAGATAAACCCTCATCTGTATACATTATGCGGCAAAGAGGCGATCTACCATATGTTCAGGGTGACTTCCAGTCTGGATTCCATGGTTGTCGGCGAACCCCAGATCCTGGGGCAGGTAAAGGAAGCCTTCACCTGTGCCGCACAGGCGCAAAGTACGGGAATCATCCTGAACAGGCTCCTGCACAAGTCTTTTTCGGTTGCCAAGAGGGTTCGCACTGAAACACGTATCGCCACCTCTGCCGTGTCCATCTCCTTTGCAGCTGTGGAATTGGCAAAGAAGATCTTCGGTGACCTGGGGGGTAAGACCGTTATGCTTGTGGGAGCTGGGGAAATGGCGGAATTGGCTGCGCAGCATCTCCTGAACAGCGGGATCGAACACATAATGGTTACGAACAGGACCTTTGAGCCTGCGGAAGCCCTGGCGGAAAAGTTTGGCGGATCTGCAATACGGTTCGGCGAAATGGAACAGCAGATGGAGCTGGCCGACATCGTGATCAGCTCAACTGGCGCTCCTTCAACGATTATCGACAGAAAAATGGTTGCCGCTGTTATAAAGAAAAGGCGGAACAGACCGATGTTCTTCATTGATATCGCCGTTCCGAGGGATGTCCAAACCGAAGTAAATGAGCTGGAAAACGTATATCTTTACGATATTGACGATCTTGAAGGGGTTGTTCAGGCCAACATCAAAGCCAGAGA
>QIFJ01000129.1 GCA_003229755.1 Pseudomonadota bacterium | reverse complement strand
CTGATGATATGATAATTATCAGGGGAGTGAATATATTCCCAGGCAGGGTCGAGGAGATACTCTTCGAGCACGAAGGCGTCACTCCCCATTATCAGATCCGTCTTTTCAGGGACGATTCCCTTGACAAGATGGAGATACTGGTGGAAGTCAACGAGCAGCTATTCTTCGACGAAATGAAAAAACAGCGGGAGATGGTGGACAGCATAAAAGAGGACCTGCGCAGTGCCCTGGGCATAAATGTGGGAGTTAAGCTGGTGGAACAGGAGTCCATAAAGAGATTCGAGGGAAAAACCCGGAGAATTGTGGATGAACGCGAGATATAGATTTCGCGTTCAGTTTCTAGTTTCTTGTTTCTGGTTTCTAGTCCAGGTGGAGCATTAGACATAAGAACATTGAAAAGCGATAACAGCTTTAACGCAGAGGGCCGCCAGTCTTCGCCAAGGCTTCGACCCGGCAAGCAGGTCGCCCACATGGGCGGACCGCTGGGGGCCGCAGAGAAAAACCTGGGTTTGGGTTTTACAAGAAACTAGAAACCAGAAACTAGAAACTCCGGTCGAAGGCCGGCAGGACTCCACGCATATGCGTGGTTGAACATTGAACCTTGAACGGGTAGGTTGATTCAAACAGATCCAGTTTGCAAAGGACGGAATATGGCTAAAGATAAAGGGAAATCAGGGGAAAAATCCAGCCCCATCGATACTCTCTACAACCAGATGGAGAAGGCGCGTCCCTATCTTGATATTTCTGACGATCACTTTCTGAAACTGAAAAAGCCCAAGAGGTCTCTTATCGTATCCGTTCCGGTGCGCATGGATGACGGCAGGATCAGGATCTTCGACGGGTACAGAGTACAGTTCAACATGGCCAGAGGTCCCACAAAGGGCGGTGTTCGTTACCATCCGGATGTAAACCTGAGTGAGATCACTGCTCTGGCGGGATGGATGACGTGGAAAACAGCTCTCATGAACCTTCCATATGGGGGGGCAAAGGGCGGTGTTTCAGTTGACCCTGAGGCGCTGTCGCCAGGAGAGCTGGAGAGGTTGACCAGGAGATATATTACGGAGATAGCCCCGATCATTGGACCTGAAAGGGATATTCCGGCACCGGATGTGGGAACCAACGAACAGGTGATGGCCTGGGCCATGGATACGTACAGCATTCTTGCCGGGTACTCAATTCCGGGAGTCGTAACCGGAAAGCCCATCCTGGTTGGAGGATCTCACGGCAGACTGGAGGCTACCGGAAGGGGAGTCGCATTCGCCATCTCCCTGGCTGCCCAGAAAATGGGACTTGACCTGCAGGAAACCACCGTGGCGCTTCAGGGCTTTGGAAACGTCGGGGCTGTGGCAAGCATGATCCTGCATCTCGAGGAAGGCTGCAAGATCGTAGGAGTGACAGACAGGCATGGTGGTATCTACAACGACAAGGGTCTGGATGTTTGTAAAATGAACGCTTTCGTTAAAGATGGCGGATATGTCCACGAGTTCGGCGAGGGAGATGCCCTCACCAATGAAGAGCTCTTCTCACTTCCTGTGGATGTGCTTGTCCCGGCTGCCCTGGAGGGTGTGATCGATGAAGGAAATGTGGACAATATCGACTGTAAAATTCTGGCAGAGGGAGCTAACGGTCCGGCAAGCCTGGCGGCTGAGAGCTACCTTCAGGACAAGGGTGTTTTCGTTCTGCCTGACATTTTCTGCAACGCTGGTGGAGTGATAGTTTCCTATTTCGAGTGGGTCCAGGGTATCCAGATGTATTTCTGGAGCAAACAGGAGATAAGGGAAAAAGCCCGGCAGATAATGGCTTCCACGTTCAAGGAGATCCTGGCGAAGAGCAAAGAACTCGGGCTGGATAACGATCTTAGAACCGCAGCCATGGTGATATCCATGGAACGGGTTTACCAGGTCCATAAGCTTAGGGGACTGTACCCATAATAGAGTTCCAGGTTCCAGGTTCCAGGTTCCAAGATTAAGAATAATGATATTCCATTACATGGAACGTGGAACCTGGAACTTGGAACTAGCACTTAGGGAGTGATTATTTTGAAAAAGGCGCTTATCACGGGGATCACGGGGCAGGATGGATCTTACCTGGCGGAGTTCCTGCTGCACAAGGGTTACGAAGTTCATGGGATCATTAGAAGGGCGAGCACCTTTAACACTGACAGGATCGACCACCTTTACGTCGATCCTCATGTGAACAACGTTAGTTTTTTCCTCCATTACGGTGATTTGAGCGACTCCAGTCAGATCTACAATATCAGTCCCGATGAGATCTACCATCTTGGCGCGCAGAGCCACGTCAGGGTAAGCTTCGACATCCCTGAATATACAGGTAATATTACAGGTCTTGGGACTATGAGGCTTCTGGAGGGGATCAGGCGCAGCGGCATCAAGACGCGGTACTACCAGGCCTCAAGCAGCGAGATGTTCGGTAATTCACCCCCGCCCCAGTCAGAGAGCACCCCATTTTATCCCAGAAGTCCGTATGCCGCCGCAAAGGTCTACTCATACTGGATGGCCGTAAATTACAGGGAGGGTTACGATCTATATGCCTGTAACGGCATCCTCTTTAACCACGAGAGCCCCAGGAGGGGAGAGACCTTTGTTACGAGGAAGATAACAAGGGCCATAGCGAATATCCTCGCGAAGAAACAGGAGAAGCTTTTCCTCGGTAATCTCAAGTCAAAGCGGGACTGGGGTTTTGCGCCTGATTATGTTGAGGCGATGTGGATGATGCTTCAGCCCGAAGAACCCGATGATTATGTTATCGCGACCGGGAATACCTACTCCGTGGAGGAGTTTCTCGTTGAGGCATTCTCTTACGTGGACCTTGATTACAACGATTATGTCGAGATAGATCCCAGATATTTTCGACCGACCGAGGTAGATGTCCTGGCAGGGGATGCTTCAAAGGCAAGGAAAGCTCTTGGCTGGAAGCCCAGAGTGGATTTCAGGGAACTTGTCAGGATCATGATCGACGCTGACATGGAAGAGATCGGCCTGACTCCTGTCGGTGAGGGAATCAGGATCCTTGAAGAAAAGGATTTCAAGTGGCTTGGCAGGATGTAGGTTGCGACCAATGACCAACGGCCAACGACCAACGGGTTATTGTCTGAATAATTAAATATCCTTGGTCATTGGGCTTTGGTCGTTGGGCGATTTTTTTGCATAAAGGTCTGGTTATATGAATCTTAAAGGCAAAAAAATATTAGTTACAGGCGGGGCCGGTTTTCTGGGGGGGTTCCTTCTGGATGAACTGGAAAGGGAGGGAGTTGACCGGGAAGATATCGTTGTGCCCGTCTTTCCGGAGACCGACCTTCGCAGGTGGGAAGATTGCGCGCAAGCCGTCGATGGCATTGACATTGTCCTTCACCTGGCCGCCAGTGTAGGGGGTATCGGATTCAATCAGAGAAATCCCGGGGTACTTTTTTATGACAACATTATGATGGGAGCCCAACTCATGGAGGCATCGCGCCTGGGGAGCGTTGAGAAGTTCCTTCAGGTCGGGACAGTCTGCGCCTATCCTAATTACGCGAAAATTCCCTTCAGGGAAGACGAGATATGGGACGGATATCCTGAAGCAACCAACGCACCCTACGGTATCGCGAAAAAAGCGCTGTTGGTCCAGGCACAGGCATACAGGGAGCAGTATGGTTTCAACGCCATATATATCCTCCCAGTCAATCTCTACGGACCCGGAGACAACTTCGACCTTGAAGACTCACACGTAATTCCCGCGCTTATCAGAAAATGCGTGGAAGCGGCGGAAGAAGGAGCGGCGGAGATAGTTGTCTGGGGTACCGGTACGCCAACCAGGGAGTTCCTGTACGTTGAGGACTGCGCGAGGGGCCTCGTTCTGGCTATGCAAAAGTACGATGAACCTGCGCCCGTCAACCTGGGAGCGGGCCGGGAGATCAGCATAAGAGATCTCGTTGGGCTCATCGTGGACCTTACAGGGTTTAATGGTTCAATCATCTGGAATTCGGAGATGCCGGACGGTCAGCCAAG
>QIFJ01000036.1 GCA_003229755.1 Pseudomonadota bacterium | reverse complement strand
CCGAAAAAAACATCCTGACAGCGTTTGCCGGAGAGTCCCAGGCGAGAAACAGGTACACATATTTTTCAAGCCAGGCCAGGAAAGAGGGTTACGTTCAGATCTCCGGGATATTCGAGGAGACCGCCAACCAGGAAAAGGAACACGCCAAGAGGCTTTTCAATCTCCTGGAGGGTGGTGAAGCGCAGATTCAGGCGTCCTTTCCGGCAGGGGTTATCGGCAGGACAGCTGAAAACCTCAAGGAAGCCGCCGGCGGTGAGAATTACGAATGGACCGAGATGTACCCCGGTTTTGCCAAAACCGCCAGGGCCGAAGGATTTGATGACATCGCGGCTGTCTTCGAGGCTATAGCTGTTGCGGAGAAACAGCACGAGAAACGTTATCTGGCCCTGTTGGAAAACGTGGGATCCGGCAGTGTGTTCACCAAAGACCAGGAAGTCGTCTGGCAATGCCGGAACTGCGGCTATCTTCATGTGGGCTCCGATGCCCCTGAAGAGTGCCCGGCGTGTGCCCACCCCCAGGCGCATTTTGAACTTCTTTCTGAAAACTGGTGATATACTAGCAATAAATGCTAGGTGTCTGGCATTTATTGCTGAGTTTCTGGTTTCTAAACACTAGACACTAGACACTGAAACCTTTGTCCAATAAGAAGGAGAGTGCGTAATGGTTGACAGGCTGCAGGTTTACAAATGCGAGTCGTGCGGAAATATCGTTGAAGTCGTTCATGCAGGCCCCGGTAACCTGGTGTGCTGCGGAGAATCAATGGTTCTCCTCGAGGAGAACACCGTGGACGCGGCAGTGGAGAAGCACGTTCCTGTGATCGTAAAGACCGATCATGGATTCAAGGTGACTGTGGGAAGCGTCCCCCATCCTATGGAGGAATCTCACTATATCGAATGGATCGAGGTCATCGCCGATGGAAAAGCCTACCTGGAGTTTCTCAAGCCTGGAGATGCTCCGGAGGGTCTTTTCTGTGTTGAAGCCGACACCATCACGGCCAGGGAGTACTGCAATCTGCACGGTCACTGGAAATCCTGAAAGAATTCTTGACTGAAGTCAAAAATTGTTGTTTTTCGGGCGGTTCCGAGAGGTTCCGCCTTTTTTTTTACCTCCCAACTGTTATATTTAACGTAACAGAAAGTCGGTAGTGACTATCTTTCAGAAACCTGATCTGACAAAAAACAGGAATAATCAATTAAACGGGAGGAAAAAATGGCAGTCAGAACGGTCGTAAAAATAGATGAGGAACTTTGTGACGGATGTGGATTGTGTGTGCCAGGGTGCGCGGAAGGCGCGCTGCAGATCATCGATGGAAAAGCCAGGCTGGTCAACGACATATATTGTGATGGGTTGGGTGCCTGCCTTGGTGAGTGCCCCCAGAATGCGATAACGATGGTCGAGAGGGAAGCTGATAATTTCGATGAGGAGGCAGTGAATCAGCACCTGAAGAGCCTCACCGGATCAGGGGGAGAGGCCGACAAACATGATCACGATCATCATCCCGGGCATGGCCATGGACATCAAGAGGAATCCGAGCCTTCCCTGTGTGGCTGCCCCAGCACCATCTCGCAGGTGTTCGATAAGCCTGAACCTGCAGCCGCGGCGGATCCAGAATCCCGAGGCTCCGGTGACACGGCTCCTGTCGCTTCACGGCTGGGAAACTGGCCCATTCAGTTAATGCTTGTTCCAGTACAGGCGCCCTACTTTGATGGTTCAAAGCTGGTGATCGCAGCCGATTGCGCGCCCTTTGCTTATGGCGATTTTCACAGGCGCTTTATGGAGGGCCGGACTGTGTTGATCGGTTGTCCCAAGCTCGATGACATGGAGGTTTATGTTCAGAAGCTCACCGAGATATTCAGGCAGAACGATATCCGCTCAGTGGACCTTGTCTATATGGAGGTTCCGTGCTGTTCTGGTCTTATCCAGCTGGTACAGACGGCACTGAATGGAAGCGGGAAACAGATTCCGACTACCCTGAGCAGGGTTGGCATTAAGGGTGATTTCGTCGAGGAGAGAACACTGGACGGGGCTGCCGCATAATATTTTTCCACACAGTAACTGACAGGCGCCCCGCGGTTTACCATGGTCCTTCCCCGGAGCGCCTGTTTTTTTCATACTATTTGCTAAATCAGCCTGGAATGGTTAAATTCGGGATATTGACATCAACTTCACAAAAAGTCAGGGGAGCGTGAAATGGATCAAAAGAAAGCATACGGGCCATATGAAGCTATCACTCTCGGCATTGAACTGGACCACTGATTACAGGGTGAAGAACCTGTTTCAGCACCTCGCCGATGCTGAGATGGAGCACAAGAGGGTCATCAAGGAGGAGATCGAGCCGAGTTTTTCTCCCGAGTGGTATCGCGAGGAGGACCAGCAACTCATGGCGGAGTACCTGAGGAACGTAGAGAAACAACCAGTATTCCCAAGCCCCGAAGAGGCCGAAGATCTTTCCCTCGTGACGGACAGTGCTGTAAAAGCCATCGACATAGGAATCCTTGCCGAGAAGCAGGCAATGGCCTACTTTGCCTACCTCCGGGACGCGACACAGGATGAAACGGGTAAGGCCGCGTTTAACCGCCTTTACAAAGAAGAGGTGAAGCATCTTGAGATGCTCGAAAGCCTGAAGAAGGAACTTTAGTGTGATTTCCCTGTAGGGGGGAGAGGAGTGGTACCGAGATGTCAGAGAAGAAAAGAGAACAGGTCGAAGCTCTTCAGATCGCAATGGACACCGAGAAGAAGGGGTACAGATTTTATTGTATTGCCGCCGAGAGCAGCAAGGACCCCAAGGGAAAGAAGGTGTTCGAACAGCTCGCCAGGGATGAGATTGAGCACATGAGTGTTTTCGCAACCCTTTACGAATCCATCACCAACGATAAACCCTGGATGACCTACGAAGAGGCACTGGCCAAACGCGGGGAGACCACTCCGGACGAGATTATCTTTCCATCCGGTCACGTTGAGGCGGAGGAAAATTTTGACGATCTCAGGGCGCTGGAGGAAGCCCTAGAGTTCGAGAAAAAAGCCGTGACCTTCTATGAAAAACAACTGACAGAGGCTGATGATGAAGCGGCCAGGGCTTTTTACCAGAGGGTTAAAGTAATAGAAGAAGGACATGTCAAGATCATCCAGGCCGAGCTCGACGCTCTCGCCGGCACCGGTTTCTGGCTCGATTACCAGGAGATCTCTTTAGAGCACTGATTCCTGGTGCAAAGTACAAAGTGCATGATATTAATCCACAAAGGGCAGCCTCTATAAGGCCGCCCTTTTCATTGTTCGATTGATGGTTAGAATATATCCGTGTACCTGGTACTGAAACCATGGAGGCACCATGTTTTTACGTTTGTTCATGCTATTCACTCTCGTTCCGGCTCTGGAGCTCTACCTGATCATCAAGGTGGGCACTGCCATAGGAGCTTTCAACACTCTTCTCATTATCATCTTCACGGGAGTCCTCGGGGCCTACTAC
>QIFJ01000083.1 GCA_003229755.1 Pseudomonadota bacterium | reverse complement strand
GCAAGATCGCGGAGAAGGAGGAGGGCTTCGAGGTCACCATCGTAACAAAGGACAATTCCCTGGTAGACAGGATCATGGTCGAGAAGAACACAGGCAGGATCTACCGTGTCACCGAATAGGGTGGAAAAAAGTTGATAAAATATCCGGGGGGGGCTAACAGCCCCCCCAGCTATGACAACTCCATGGATGGGCTGGTGAAAAAGAAAAGAACAATTCCGGAATCACGGCAACCGGTGCTGTGGGGTACTGCGGGAGGCGGGATACTCCTGGCGCTGTACTTCGGCATCCTGACCCTGTCCAACTCCTTTCCCCACGCCATCGAAGAACTACGTAATATCTGGATGTGGATCCTGCCTCTAACTCTGGGGTTTGGGATACAGGCAGGTCTTTTCTCGTATATAAAAATCTCATCAAAGCACAAGGCAGGCCTTACCAGTACCGCCTCCGTAGCGGCTGCCGGCGGGGTATCGACCACGGCGATGGTGGCCTGCTGCTTGCATCACGTTACAGATGTACTGCCGATTCTGGGCGCTTCAGCGGCATCCATTTTCCTTATTCAGTACCAGTCTGTTTTCCTGGCCGTAGGCGTGATATCAAACCTCATTGGAATCAATATCATGCTGAGAGTTATTCAGAAGAGCGAACTTTACGACCAGGGCAGCGGGCTTCTCGGCAGAGTGCTTAAAGTAAACATGGACAGGGCATTGATCGTGAACGGATTGGCCGGAGCGGCTTTCATTGCCGTAGTGTTAATCAGAACACTTCAAGAAATTCTTTGATCAATGCGCCTACTGAGGGGAGTAAAAAGCCACGGATGGACTTTTTACGACCCAAACCAATAAGGAGAGAAGTTATGAAATCAAAAATGTTCAGAATCATGGTAACTACCGGCTTTCTTGTTCTTCTCGCCGCCGGACCGGCCTTCGCGGGGATGAACGGTGGCGGATCAGGCAGCGGAATGGGAGCTGGAGACGAAAGAGGCGTAAGTGGACCGTCTCCAGGGTCAATGCAAAAAGCCGCGGGTATAACGAACATAAGTGATATGCTTACAGTTTCCACCGGCAGCACGGATTCGGGAGGAGTGAAAATTGATCTTACACCCATTTCTTTCGAAGACGGCATCCTGAAGGTAAAATTTACCGTCAATACTCACGCAGTTAACCTGGCCGAGCAAAACCTGGTGGAGCAGACCAGGCTCGTATACGGAAAAAAAGAGATAAAGCCTGTCAAGGCTGACAATATGGGAGGACACCACTCCAAAGGGACGATAATCTTTGAAGTTGAGGGTGAGCTTCAGAACTTCATGATCGTCATAAACGGTATACCGAATCAGGAAAAGCGGGCTTACCAGTGGTAAAACGCCTTGAACAACCGCTTTTAACTCCAGCAGTTTCCGGGGGGACGGTTCCACAGGTTACCCCGGCATCAACCGGTAAAAAAGGAGGTCAGGAATGAGAAGACCCGGATGTCTTTTTCGCGCAGTTTCAGTGACGATGCTTATGTTTTTCCTGATATCGGTACCGAGTCTCGTAACGGCCGATGTCGTCAGTGGGAAAGTCGTCTCAGACGACACCCTGGAACAGGACTGGGGCTGGATAAACATCATGGGCGGAATTCTTCAACATACGTTTACCCTGACAAACGGTGGACAGGACAATCTGATACTGAAGGGCGGCTTTACATCATGCGGGTGCACGAATATCATTATTACGCTTCCGGATGGCTCGAAATCACCGGTATTCACTATGACCCACTCTAACACGGCACCGCCTGCCAACTGGGTCGGTATCGTCAAGCCCGGTGAAAACTTCAAAGTCACCGTTGATTACGATCCCCTCACCCACGGTCCAAATGCTCTCGGCCCTGTGGAGAGGAGGGCTTATATTATAAGCAGCGCTCCGGAAGACGGCCGGCTGTCGGTCAAATTGCCCGCAGTCAGAAACGGCACCGTAACAATATTACGCGTATCAGGCGTCGTAGTCTCCGAGGAGACATACAAGCAGAAGGAACAGAAGGATTGAGTCTTTCACGCGGAACATAGGCCGACTCCCGGTTTGATCTTCAGGTTTTCCAAAGATCCCGGTCTTTAAAGTCAAATTATGGAAACGAAAGGGGGTCGTACGGCCCCCTTTTCGCGCCCACGGCATTTAAACAGGCCTGCACCCTCGAAAATCTGTTAATCTGTCTGTAATTGTAACGCCGCTGATCACAGGATTGCACAGGCGTCCCAACGGAGGGAATCGGGAACCGTGAAATCAATTTCTCCCGCGAAAGTCCATGATCCCCCCGGGGAAAATATCTTTCCGGAATCGTTCTGATCCTTCTTTTCGCAGCGCTCTACGTGATCCTGAAAAGAACCGGCGCCCTCGCGCTTATCATGGATGGAAACAAGTTGTCCATTTACATAGGGCGCTTCGGTATCTACGGCCCCCTTATGATAATCGGCCTGATGGCGGTGGCTATTGTACTCAATCCGATACCCAGCGCACCCATAGCTCTTGCAGCAGGGCTGGCATACGGGCACACCTGGGGCGCTGTTTACGTTGTCACCGGAGCTCTTGCGGGTGCGCTTGTTGCCTTTTTTATCGGACGACTTGTAGGTCGCGAAATACTCTACAGATGGTTCGGAGACAAGCTGAGTGTAGGATTGCTGGGATCACAGAATACGCTTATGGGAATCGTTTTCATATCCCGGCTGATCCCCTTCATTTCTTTCGATATTGTAAGCTACGCCTCGGGGTTAACGGATCTGAAGGTATGGCGTTTCACGCTGGCAACCTTCGCCGGGATAATACCAACCAGTTTTCTGCTCGCCCACGTCGGCAGCGACGCCGTCTCAGTCCTGGCCCTGGGATTCCTGACTACGGTGCCGATCGCAGCCAAGCTCATATACGACAGGGTTCGCAGACACCGATCACAGAAAAAAACGCCCTGATCTGCAATCCGGGGGATCCACTTCTTGACAACGGGTTATTAGTATATCATAATCTAATGAATCATTGCCCTGGCCATTTTCACTAAACCCGAGGAGATACGGGAAATGGAACGCAGGATCACGGACTTCTCTATTAAGTATCCCAGGACCATACTTATAGTCGCCCTGCTCATAACAATTTTTTCCCTGCTGCGTGTCACCAGCATTATCGTTGACACGGACCCGGAAAACATGCTGAGCGAAAAAGAGTGGGTACGAGTTTTCCACAATGAGGTGAAGAGGCAATTCGCCCTCTCGGACATGATCGTATTGG
>QIFJ01000108.1 GCA_003229755.1 Pseudomonadota bacterium | reverse complement strand
CTCCACTTCCTGCTCTTCACCCTGGGGGTTTTCAGGATCTCCCCCAACGATGGCCAGGTTCACATCCCGGAAAAGCTCCGGGTCAAGGCGCCTTGCCTCGCCCAGGACTGCGACCACACCTGGAATATTCTTGGCCCTGGAAAACCGGCCGTAGAAAATAAGATATCTGCCAGGAACCAGGCCGGATCTGTTGAGCAGTACTTTGTTCTTACCCTGTTTGCCGGCGGAAAAAAACGCCTCACCGGCGCCTGCCGGCATCACGATATTAGGAAATTTTAGTCCATAATGAGCCTGTAAAATATCCGGCTCTTCAGGAGTGTTTGCGATCTCCAGATTGGCCCCTTTCAGAGAGGCGATCTCCAGGCTTTCCCTGATCCAGAAGTTATACTCAGGATCGAACCACGACTCGGGATCATCCGGGTCAAACCCCAGGTTCATAACTTTCAGTATTCCCATGGAGTGGGGGATCACAGCGGAGGAGATCTTGAGCCGTTCCGAGACTTCAACCGCGCTTGCCATTCCGTCCGCATAATGGCCTGTGACCGCCTGAGCTCCAAAGAGAAGGGATACTGCAGTGGCTGCTTCGGCCATCTCCGGGACCAGGGGATAGATGTCCTCCTTGCGGACGAACTCGTCACCTCCGGCCCGTATGCGGACAAGCCAGAGATTCGGCGAAATGGTTTCCACCCGGGGGTAGGGCTCAAACCATCTGGCCAGGATGATCACCTTGCGCCCCTGCCTGGCCCAGGCCTTTGCGACTTCCAGCACGTAATAGGTCTGGCCGCCTGTGTCGGGCATGCCTGCCGGCGGCGGATCAGACCAGTACCCGTGAGTGGAGATGGCGACTATCCGTTTGGCTTCTTTTGTTTTTCTGCTCCTGCGAAGGACAGGTATGCCGTGTTCCTGGAAGAGATGGAAGTATTCGGTGAGAAGCTCAAAAGACAGGTCATAATTTGAAGATGATCGCTTCAGCCAATCGTCAGTTATGTTTCCGGATGTTTTTGGCAACTGTTACCCCTTGTCATTTTGATTTATGGGGTCAGACCTCACTTTCTTACTTTTCTATAGCTGAATGGATAATTATAAAAAGTAAGAAAGTGAGGTCTGACCCCAGTATACCTGTCGGGGTTTTAAAAAAACAGGCCCGGGTTCCTTACCCGGGCCTGATAAAACACTTCTCGCGGCAGGTATGGTTTTTCCGTCAGGAAAAGGGGGGCGCCGGTATAATAACCGTTCCCGCCGCGGGAAGTGGGACTGATCAGTTAGCGGTTTTAATCTTCCTCGCCTCCTTCATCCTCGCCTCCTTCATCCTCGCCTCCTTCATCCCCGCCTCCTCCTTCCTCGCCTCCTTCATCATTCTCGCTGCCACCCTCCTCGTCTTTGTTCTCGTAGGCTTCAGAATCATTATCTTCATTGTCGTCAAAATAACCCTCAACAGTAGCAATCAGTTCCTTTGCCGAGCTCTTTTCGCGGTGTTCCTCGTAGACTGCTTCCCGGATCTCATGGAGGTCATTGCTGTCATGCTGTCAAGATCCTCACTGATGATAATGCGGCTGGTCAGGGATCCCGCAGTTTCCGAATCAATGCCATAGCCCACCAGTGCCTGGAGAAGATCAACGACGTCTTTTGGATCCAGATCGTCGTTCATTTTGCCCGATCTCCCCAGATTCGTGAGTACGGACCGCAGTTCATCTTCGTGAACCCCGGCAGCCATTGCGGCGACAGTGTCCGAAAGTAGATCGGCTCTCTCATCTGCGGAAAGTCCGTCAAGATCTTTGAGTATATCATTCGCTGACACCAGCCTGTCAGCGGTGCGATCCAGAGCGTAAAGAATACGCTCCATATCGACCTTTTTAGCGAGCCCCTCGAGGACTTTATTTGTGAGAGGTTCCGTGCTGATGTTTTTCTCACCTGCTTCAATGATCACATTGAAGATCTCTTCAATCTCCACGCTGATAAGGCCACGCTCAAAGGACTGGTGAATTATCTCTGCGAGAGCCTCCGGCGCAGCACCTGCATCCAGGGCCTGTTCCAGCTTCAGGGTGATGGCATCGACCTGGTCCGGAGTGTCCGCGAGCCTGTCCGACAGAAATTGTTCCAGCTTCACCGGAACCTTGCCAGCAGTCGCAATCGTGGGACCTGCAAGAAGGATCACTGCGATCAGAGCCGCAACGGTTGTTCTCAGTAAAGTTGAATTGAAGAGGTTCATAACTGTTTTCATAACATTATCCTGTGCTAACAAGTAACCACCTGAAAGATACCTCACGCGACAGGGCAATTTTCCTTCGACGAAATGAGGGGCCATCAAACAAGAGGCGCCTGCTGCCGCGTGAGGTGGAAAGGGTTAATTAGCTGTCATCACCATCACCGGAATCATCACCGGAATCATCGTCGGAATCATCGTCGGACTCATCGTCGTCACCGTCATCATGGTTCTTGTCGTCATCATCACTATCATCGTCATCGTATACTTCGTCTTCCAGGAAGTTCTGGATGATAGAGTCAAATTCGGTTGAGTCGGCCGCGTTCAGCTTCTCGAGCAGTTCGTAGGCGTCGTCGTTAGCCAGAATATCACCAGCTTCAGTGGAACCAAGATTGCCAAGAAAACTGTTCAGTTCGATTTTCTGGGCATCGGTAAGATAGTCATCCGGGGATGCCATGGCCGGGCCCGCTGCGAACATGAAGGCTGCGGCGGCAATGGCCGTTACAATGGCAAATACAAAATGTGTTCTTCCTAGTCTTTTCACTTGCATGATGTTACCTCCTTAATTACGTCTAGTTAGTTATGGTTAGGTTGTGTTTCTTCTTTCTTGCTTCGGATACTCATCCTGCATGCCGAATGAGATTATACTCAGCGGACTTCCGGATAGAATAAAATCCGACAATCCGTAATTGGTCGCGTTGTCCTCAAGATTAAAGTCCTACCCGTATCACAGAATTCTTAGTGCCGAAATCGTCATCCACAACGTAATCCGCAGTTGGGTCGGCGACCCTTCTCTCCCCATCTATTATCAGCGAATAGTTATACTTGCCGGGTGTAAGCAGGATCTGGTTTACCCAGTAGCCGCTGTTATCCTGGCGGCGCAGGGGAATTTCCTGGCTCCAACTATTGAAATCGCCCACGATGGCTACGGATTTGGCGTCGGGTGAAAAGTGAATCACACGAAAGGCAACCATCTTTTCAGGTTCCGGCACAGGCATCACTCCGGAGAGAGGCCCACGGCCCAGGAAGATCCCTATCAGTAATATGGCAGCGGCGGCAACAGCCGCGACTGGAACCTCGAACCTGTGTATAAGAAGTGAAACAGGCGAAGGTTTCCGTGTCATTTCCACCGGCGGTGCGGCCCATTCGGGAAGCTCCAGGGATTTTGCGCTCAGAGACTCCAGGTCCTCCACGTACGCTAAAAGGGCCGGGTTTTCCTGTATCCGTCGGTTAAGAAGCTCCCTTTCCTCCTCGGAGAGTTCGTCATCCAGATAGCGGTTTACCAGAACCAGATCAGTACGTTCCATGGTCACTCTCCACCGATCATGTCACGAAGCGCGTGCCTTGCGCGGTACACTCTGACCCTTGCCGCGTTTTCGTCGATCTCCATGACATATGCGATCTCCCTGTATGAAAAGCCATCAATCTGCCTGAGTAGAAACGGGGCCCTGTACTTTTCATCCAGCAGGTTCAACGCCTCTGAAATATCCGTAAAGGCCTGTTTGCCGGCCAGGATCTTTTCCGGCGTCAAAGTGGTTTCAGATTCAATCAGGGGCATTTGATCCATTTCCATCGATACCTTATGTGCTGTTCTTTTCATCTGGTTCTTCCAGACGTTTATGGCGATGCGGTAAAGCCATGTGGAAAAGGAGGAATCTCCCCGGAAGCGTTTTCTGCTCTTGTACGCTCTGTAGACTGCTTCCTGTAGTACATCCGCCGCATCATCAACATCTCC
>QIFJ01000296.1 GCA_003229755.1 Pseudomonadota bacterium | reverse complement strand
GTTTCAATTCCTGTGAAACGGTTAAAGTGGTCGCGGCGACAGCTGCTGCGTATGTGTACGAAAGTGTAAACCCCTCGGCAGTAAACGTACCGTCCGTAGGTGCGAAAAAATAGGACATGAAGGTATGGTTTTCGGGCTGAACTCCGTTGATTAAAGGATTCAGGCTAAAAGGTTGTATCGACGGTGAGTCGTTATTCACAAAAACACTTCCGTTTATAAGAAGGATTCCGCCCGGTTCCGGCACGATAATGTCAACCAGGCTGTTTATCTCTGCACCAAAAGAGGCGACAGTGAATGCAACGGCTGCGAGCTCATTATCAATGCTCGCCCACATCACGGGGATGGCTTTTTCCAGTGTTGTGAAATTGAAATTGACAGAATCTGCAATAGCGGGTGTGTTTTTTTGAAAATTATTCAGTCCCAACGGCTGGGCCGCCAAGGCTGGTCCTGCAGCAAGGAGCAGGACAGCTGCAAGGCTTATAAATAAAAGTCTGTAATTCATTTTTTCCTCCTTCTGCTTTTTCAAAACCATGATCAGGCCCAGTTATCCTGGTCCCAAACCATCTGGTCCCAGTTGGATGAGCCTGGGCTCCCCCCTCCTCCTCCCTCTTTCCTTTTCCCTTCTTCCTACGCCTTGTTCACCATTGCCTTGCACCTCCCCCTTTGGTACTGTTTTTGTTCACTGTAAAGGGAATTCCATGACTGACGAAAAGACCCGAAAAAACCTGCTTTCATCGCTGCCAAAGGTGGACCAGGTACTGGCCCACCCTGAGATCCAGGCGCATTCCGGTACTGTGGCTGTGATGATCGTTAAGGCGGCCGTGAGAGCAGAGATCGACCTGGCCCGTAAAAGGGTCCTCTCCGGAGAAATTACAGCCAGGGATGATCTCGCACTGGACCAGGTAGCCAGCCGTGCGGCTGCAAGAGCAATTGACATGAACAAGCCCCGTCTGAGGAAGGTGATAAACGCCACCGGCGTTGTTCTGCATACCAATCTCGGCCGCAGCCCTTTGCCGGAGGAAGCCATTCGCCAGATAACCCTGGTCGCATCCGGTTACTCCAACCTGGAGTACGATATAAATTCCGGAAAAAGGGGCTCCAGGGACGATCTAATCGAAAAGATCATCTGTGATCTCACCGGGACCGAGAGTGCGACGGTGGTAAACAACAACGCCGCGGCCGTCCTGCTCGCCCTGAACACGATGGCAAAAGGTGCCGGAGTCGTTGTCTCCAGAGGAGAGCTTGTGGAGATCGGGGGGGCCTTCAGGATACCCGATGTTATGGCTGCCAGCGGCGGCCGTCTCGTCGAGGTCGGAACCACTAACCGCACCCGGATCGGTGATTACGAAAAGGCCGTAGATGATGACACCGCCCTTCTCATGAAAGTTCATACGAGCAACTACCAGATAGTGGGATTTTCTGAAGAAGCGTCTATCGAGGAGCTGGTGGGTCTGGGGAAGAAGAAAAAGCTTCCGGTCCTGGTTGATCTGGGCAGCGGGTCCCTGATGGATCTCACCCGGCTGGGCCTGACAGAGCACGAGCCAACAGCGGCCGAGGTGGTAAAGAGCGGCGCTGATGTCGTTACGTTTTCTGGAGATAAGCTCCTGGGAGGCCCCCAGGCCGGGATTATTATCGGCAAGTCGAAATTCATCGAACCCATCAGAAAAAACCCCATGAAGAGGGCCCTGAGAGTCGGAAAGCTGACCCTTGCTGCCCTGGAGACTGTTCTGAAAATATACATGGAGCCGGGCCTGGCGGCCCAAAACCTTCCCGCGCTCAAGATGATATCGGCGGACAAGAGATCCATCGCGGCAAGGGCAAGACGCTTTGCCCGAACCCTGGATGAGTTGCCCCTGGAGATATCCTTCGTGTCCGCCATTTCAAAGGTCGGAGGAGGAGCGCTTCCTTTAGAGGACATGCCCACAACTCTTATGGCCCTGGAGGCGGAAGGGTTGTCCGCCCATGATCTTGAAGAGCAGTTGCGGGCGCAGGACCCTCCCGTTGTGGGCAGAATAGTGGATAAGAAGTTCTGCCTGGATTTCAGGACCGTATCGACGTCTGAGCTTTCAGCGCTCAGAAGCTCAATCAAAGCTGCGCTGCAATAGCGAGTTCCAGGTTCCAGGTTCCAAGTAACCGCTATACTTAAACACTACATGGAACATGGAACCTGGAGCTTGGAACCAGGTCATTATCGCAGCCGCATGAAAATAAAGGGAGAAAGTAATCAAGACCAACACAGTAATAGGCACCGCCGGCCACATAGACCACGGTAAAACTTCCCTGGTAAAGGTTTTGACCGGGGTTGATACCGACCGCCTGAAGGAAGAAAAGGAGCGCGGCATTACCATCGATCTGGGTTTTGCGCCCCTTGATCTGCCGTCCGGGGAGCGTGTCGGTATAGTAGATGTCCCCGGCCACGAGAGGTTCGTTAAGAACATGGTTGCCGGGGCTACGGGGATCGACCTTGTTATCCTGGTAATTGCGGCGGATGAGGGTGTAATGCTCCAGACCAGGGAGCACCTTGACATCTGCCAGCTCCTTGGCACAAGGGGCGGGGTCGTGGCTCTGACAAAGACAGATCTTGTGGATGATGAGTGGCTTGAGATGGTTACGGAGGATGTGAGGGAATATCTCACCGGAACTTTCCTCGATAGAGCCCCTGTAATTCCCTTCTCATCGCAAGATGGAAGTGGTGGGAAGGAGCTTCTAGCGGCCATTGATGAAGCGGTAAAAAGCGTGTCTTTCCGGTCACCGGTCAGATGCCGGTATATTTCGCCTTCCGGTGGACCGTGTCTTTACCATGAAGGGATTCGGGACCGTTATCACAGGCACCTTGATATCGGGCACGATATCAGAAGGCGAGGAAGTGCAGTTCTACCCTGATGACGCCAGGGCAAAAATAAGGGGACTGCAGATCCACGGTGAGAAGAACCAGGAAAGTTCAGCGGGGATGAGAACAGCTCTTAACCTCCAGGGTGTGGAAAAGACCCAGGTTCACAGGGGTGAGACCATGGCCCGTCCGGGAACCCTTCTGCCGACCTACCTTATTGATGTGAAAATCCAGCTTCTGTCGTCTGCTCCAAGGCCTTTAAAGAACAGGGCGAGGGTAAGGCTTCACCTTTACACATCGGAGATCATGACCAGGGTCGCGCTGCTGGAGGCCGACTTTCTGAAACCCGGTGACGAGACCATGGCGCAGCTGCGCCTGGAGTCTCCCGCGGTTGCCCTGCCTGGAGATCGTTTCGTTATCCGGAGCTATTCCCCCATCTCTACCATCGGCGGAGGAGTAGTTCTCGATCCTCTACCGGCCAAGCACCGGAGAATGCGAAAGTCTGTAATAAACAGCCTGATAAGACTGGATACCCCGGATCACATTGCCAGGCTGCAGGTTTACCTCGATCAGGCTTCCACTTTCGGAGCGCCGATGGACCAACTTGCGGTGCGCTCGGGCGTACTTGCGGATGATGCTTCAAATTCCCTGATGGAACTGGAAAAGGGCGGCAAGGCTGTTCTCATTGGCTCAGGCGAAGGTGCTCTGGCGTACTCTTCGGAGTCGTATGATGAACTTAAGGACAAGATGGTAAAAACGCTCACCGCATTCCATGAAAGCAACCCATTAAAAACAGGTATGGGAAGGGAAGAGCTCAGGATGAAGCTCGCCCGGGATTTCCCCGAACGCTCCTTCAAAATGCTCCTGGCTGCTCTGGAGGAAATGGACGAGATCGAGCTGGAAAAGGACACAGTCCGCCTGAAGGCCCATGAGGTGACTTTGACACCCCGGCAGGAGGCCTTGAGCGGCAAAGTTATGGAGGTTCTCGCCAAAAACGGCCTTTCCCCGCCCTTCGTTCAAGACCTGGCCGAAGCGCTTTCCGCCAGACCCGATGAACTCAAAGCGCTCCTCGGTCTGCTGGCACAGAGGGGGGATGTTGTTCGTATCAAGGACGATTATTTTATCCACCCGGAGGCACATGAGAGCCTGATGGAAAAGGTTTTGACTTTTTTCGAGGAAAACAGCGAGATGGCGATGCCGCATTTCAGGGAGATCACAGAGATCACCCGGAAATGGATGATTCCGCTGCTGGAGTATCTGGACAGGACCCAGGTAACCATGCGGCGTGGAGACGTGAGGATAAAGCGTGGGTCATGAAGACGGAAAATTAATGCCGGTTGCCAGGGCAACGGAGATTATCCTTAGCTCCTCAACCCGGTTGGACAAGGAGAGTGTCCCGTTGGGAAATTCCCTCGGGAGGGTTCTTACCGAAACCATAAAAGCATCCAGGGATGTTCCACCCTTGAAAAACTCCGCCATGGATGGATTTGCAATTACGGCAGCGGCAACTGGGAGCGCTTCTGAAAAGTCACCCGTTTTTCTTCCCATCGTCAGGACGATCCCCGCCGGAGACCTGCCCGGTCGGAAAGTGGATCATGACAAGGCGGTGAGGATCATGACAGGGGCGCCTGTCCCGGACGGTGTGGACACTGTAGTTCCAGTTGAGCAGACATCTGTAAAGGATGAAATTCTGATCCTCACTGAGCCAATGCCGCCCGAAAAGCACATCCGTGAGGCCGGCGAAGATATAGCCGGCGGAAGCATTATCCTGGAACCGGGAAGGCAATTGAAACCGGCAGATATTGGCCTGTTGGCGTCACAGGGTGTAGAAGCGGTGTTCGCATACCGCAGGCCGGAAGTCGCGATACTTGCAACCGGAGACGAGGTGGTCCCCCTCGGTCAGGAGCCGACAGAAGCGCAGATCTATTCCAGCAACTCCTATAGTCTGGCAGCCCTCGTAACCGAGTGCGGCGCACTGCCCAGGCAGCTGGGGATCGCCAGGGATGAACCGGAACACCTGGCGGAGATGATCAGGGAAGGTCTGAAATCCGAGGTGCTCGTAACAACCGGCGGGATATCCATGGGTGATCACGATTACCTCAAGGAAGTTTTTGGAAGGGTAGATGTAAAGATCCATTTCTGGAGAGTGGCGCAGAAACCGGGCAAACCCATGACCTTCGGGGAAAAGGATGGAACTATGGTGTTTGCCCTCCCCGGGAATCCTGTGTCCGCTATGCTCTCTTTCGAGCTTTACGTACGGCCGGCCCTCAGAAAGATGATGGGACACAGCAGGCTCTTCAGGCCCACTGTCCAGGCGGTTTTAGAAGAGGATATCAGGAAGAAGAGGGGCCGCAGGA
>QIFJ01000135.1 GCA_003229755.1 Pseudomonadota bacterium | reverse complement strand
GCTACCGGTTCACACGTTATAGCCCCGTCCCAGGTGTTCACCCCGGCGGCCAGTGAAGGGTCTGATTTCAGGACTTTTTCCAGATCGCCGGAGGCCAGCTTCCTGCAGTAGGGCAGGGTTACGTTGGTAAGAGCGTAAGTGCTGGTTGCCGGTACGGAACCGGGAATATTGGGTACACAGTAGTGGATGATCCCCTCTTCAGTGTAGACAGGGTCCGAGTGGGACGTGGGCCGGCTGGTTTCGGAAATTCCCCCCTGGTCGATGGAGACGTCCACAAAGACGCTGCCGTTCTTCATCCCCCTAAGGAGCTCCCGGTTGATCAGCCTGGGAGACAGGGCTCCTGCAAGGAGAACTCCGCCAACCAGCATATCGCAGGCCCAGGCGGCCTCCCTTATATTCCTTGTGTTGGACATAAGTGTAACGACCTTACCGTCAAAGATATCGTCAATGTAACTTAGACGATTGTGGTCCCTGTCGATGATCACAACTTCGGCGCCCAGCCCGTAGGCCACTTTGGCAGCGTTGATCCCGACGTTACCGCCCCCGATTATTGCTATCCTCCCGTGTTTGGTTCCCGGAACTCCCCCCAGCCAGCTGGACGGCCATCTTTCCCGCCACCTGGCTCATGGGCGCCAGGAGAGGCAGGCTGCCGTCGGGAAGCTGGATCGTTTCGTAGGCCACCGACCTGATTCCCCTGTCAAGGAGTACATCAACAAGATCAGGAAGGGGGGCCAGGTGCAGAAAGGTAAAGAGGATCTGATTGTCTTTAAGAAGATCATATTCCTCCAAAAGGGGCTCTTTTACCTTCATTACAAGATCGGCTACGCCCCATACGGTAGGGGCATCCGGATGTATGACAGCACCCGCGGAAACGAAATCCTCATCTGTAATACCACTGCCCAGTCCAGCTCCTTCCTGGATCATGACCTCATGACCGTTCGATACCAGCTCCTCAACTCCCGATGGAACTATGCCGACCCTGTATTCGTTGTCCTTGATCTCACTGGGAATTCCTATTTTCATATCTGTCCTCCCGTTTGGATCGCGTTCAACGTTCAACGTTAATTAAATTCAAATCACGAACCAGATATCAAAATCGAACAGCGAGTTTACAATTCAGTTTTAAATCTTCTCAAGTATATTTATTTGAGTTGATCTTGGACATTGGATCTAATACTGAATATTCGCTTCTCAAACACTTTCAACTTTCAACCTTCAACTTTCAACAAAAAAATAGTTGTTCCGATAAGAATCAAAGATCCACTTTGAGGTATATCAATGTTTTTAGCTTCAGTACCCGGCATAATTCATACAAACCTGATACACTCAATAAATGAAAAATCTTAAGTTGATGATTTTGCAAAAAGTCATCAACGCGTCCATTGAAGGGCGCCCAAATCAATGATTTGCACAGCATTACCATCGCGCCCGAGCATGGGCGCCCGAATCCATAACCTTAATATATAGTTATGGATTCGTGAGGGAAGAGAAAACGACGCTTTTCCCTTCCCGAGGAGAGAAAAGCCATGAATGGACTTTTTACGACCCAATCAAAGTTAATTGAAAGGAGCAGATAATGTCAAAACACAAACATGGAGACGAATCAGGAGGTATGCCTCATTCAGAGGCGGTGGATCTCAAGGATCTGGTGGATTATTCAGATGGTGCGGTAGTAAGCCGGACCATTATAAAAAGCGCCAAGGGGACGGTTACTCTCTTTTCCTTCGATAAGGACCAGGGGCTCAGCGAGCATTCCGCGCCCTTCGACGCCATGGTCCAGATCCTGGATGGTTCGGCGGAGGTCACTATAGGCGATGTGACGGTTACTCCCTCAACGGGACAAACCGTGATGATGCCGGCCGATATTCCCCATTCCCTGAACGCGCCTGAACCGTTCAAGATGCTGCTGGTGATGATCCGCGATTCAGCTGATGGGTAACAGGGTCGACAAGAGCTGGAGAATATAGCGGCATTCGGGTACAAGGATCTGGTAGAGCGCTGAACTTAAATACACTCTGAATATGGGTGTACGAAGCAAAGCCTCGTACACCCACTTGTTTTTTGCAAAACAGATCCCTGATTACCCGGTTTCATGTTACAGAAATCACAGGACTATCCTTGACAGGGTCGTAAAAAGTCCATCCGTGGCTTTTTACTCCTCGGAAAGCGAAAAGTGTCATTAATTAACAGCTAAAAGCTGACAAAAATCAAAATCAAAGTCCTTGCCACTCAAAAAGTAACAGTGTAACCTTTTTCATTCGAAGGATCGGGGTCAACCGGAGGGAGGTTTCTGTGAAAAAGAAGCTGGAAGAACTGAAGAAATTCATGACAGACAAGATTCCATTCAACGAATTCCTTCAGTTGGAAGTCGAGGAACTCAGGGAAGGATACGCTAGATTAAAGCTCCCGTTCAGAAGTGAATTTGTTGGTGATGTACGCAGGCCGGCTCTCCATGGCGGGATTATCTCAACTCTCATAGATGTTTGCGGCGGAGCTGCCGTCTGGACGCATTTTACCGTAGAAGACGGCATAGCAACCATCGACATAAGGGTGGATTTCCTGAGGCCCGGCCCTGATGATGATCTGGTGGCCGAGTCTGAGGTCATCCGTGTCGGTAACAGGGTCGCGGTAGTCAGCACGACAGTTTTCACCTCGAAAAGCAAGGATACTATCATCGCTGAGGGAAGAGCTGCTTACAACATCAGGCGTGCCGGGGAACTTTAGTCCGGGTTGCAGCAGCCTGGAAACAGCCTTTTTTGTTGCATGTATTATATTTTATGATATTATCAGATTCATGATAATGTCAGGAAAATGGAGGACAGGATGCTGATCTGGGTTATTATAGCGCTGGTTCTCGCGTTTCTGACTGTTATCGAAATGATGCTTGGTTTCACAATGCCCTTCCCCGCCCTGAGTTATCCTTGGAATGGCATACCGGATTCACATCATGGAAAAAGGGGGGGAAAAAGAAGCTATGAAAAGCAGGATCAGGGAGCTTGAAGACAAGATGCGGGAAAAGGCTATGGGCGCCTGACATTTCCAGGAAGTTCTGTCATTAACAGGGAGGCTCTCCGATCAGGGTCTCCCTGTTTCGTTATGGACGAGTTCTCGCCCTTCTGTGCAGGGAAAGTAGTTCCGGATTTACCATAGATGTCCTGGGCCTGTAGGAAGGGTCCAGCGCGTATGCCTTGCGCAGGGCGTCAAGAGCGAGGGAGGTATCGCCGTATGCATAGTGGGATGACGCCAGGATCCTCAATGCCTCTGCGTGTTTACGCTTTACCAGGCGGTGTTCGATCTTGAGAAGGATTCCCTTCGCCTCCTGATAGTTGCCCAGCCTGAACTCTCTTTCTGCACTCCCGATCCTCTTTGCAAGCTCAGAGCTGGCCTTCCGGGAGGATGTCGGACCGGTTTTTGCGGGTTTTACCGGCGATGGTTCCGGTCTGGCAGGGGGAGGTGGTTTCGGCTTCCTTGCCCGTTCAAGGATGACGGGCACCTTGATAAGTGTACCTATAGGCACACTATCAGGTTTTTTTATTTTGCTCGCGATGGCTATAAGGTCATAGGCTATCGGGTCTCCCATAAGATCCCTGGCGACAGTAGAAAGAGTTTCGCCCTGGCTCAACCTGTAGGGCAGAAGGACAGGTACCGCCAGGGAAGTTCCCGCAGAGACATTTTCGGGCCTGGTGATCCCGTTCAACTTTCCGAGTACCGGGAACATCCTTGAATCCCCCCAGATCCGCTTTGCAAGAAGGCTTATGCTTTCACCTCTCCTGAGGGTAACGCGGTCCGAATAGGGCAGCTTAACCTTGTATCCGGGCCTTATATTTGCGGGATTATTTATGCCGTTGTACAGGGCAACATAGTTGAATTTGGATTTGTCTCCGTAAAAGGATGCGGATATGGATGACAGTGATTCGCCCCGTTTAACAGTATGGAATTTAACACCTGCAAATGCCGAGGGTGCGGCTGTTAACAGGGATAATGTGAGAATGAATCCAAAGTGACGGATTCTCAACGCTTCTTCTCCAGAAAATCGATCTTGACAGAGGCTGATCCTCCCGGTTTCAGCGTCAGATCGAAAGTCCGGGTGCCCAGCTCAGGGTTCCGGAGAACCAACTTATGCCTGCCCGACGGTACCTGGTATGGGGCGACTCTCGGTGTGTAGCCCAGAGACTTTCCGTCCAGGATAACTTCGGCCCATGGGTAGGCTACAATTGTCAGGCGCGACGGCTGAGAGTCCACGAGAACACTGTTAAGATCTCCCTTCCAGGGAAGGGGCGGTATAATAAGAATGATGAATAGTACGGCCAGCGAAACCAGACCGGAAAGAGAAAGCAGATGCCTGGTTCTCGAAGTAACCCTAACGGGCTCGAGGGGAATAGTGGCTTCCTGGGTCCCGGGCTCTTCGGCAACCATTACCAGTCTTGCAATTTGCCTTGCCGCATCCGGGGTTCTGCGCGGGAGGGTTTTTACAAGAGCTGCTTCCATCTCATCCATGGTTGCATAGCGTTTGTGAGACTTCTTCCTGAGGCATTTCATGATCACACGGGAGAGCCGAGGGCTTATCCGTTTGTTTAGTCGGCGTGGCTTAATCGGCCGTTTGCGCAGGATAGCGTGAGTCAGCGCCACTTCGTTCTGTGCGGAGAAGGGCCGCGATCCGGTGACGGCTTCATAAAGAACAACTCCGAGGCTGAATACGTCAGATGCCGGACCAGGTTCTTCGTCCCTTATCTGCTCAGGTGACATATAGGAAGGAGTTCCGATTATGGCGCCGGTTGTCGTGAGATCAGTAGTGCCAGAGACGAACACGATACCGAAATCAGCGAGTTTAACGTCCCCCTTCCTGGAGAGCATGATATTGCCCGGTTTGACATCTCTGTGGATAATGCCCCTCTCGTGTGCGTATTGCAGCGCTCCGCACACCTGTATAACTATCTGGGTCGCGAGACGAGGATCAAGGGCGCCCGTTACATCCAGCGCCTCCTTCAGCTCTAAACCGTCCACGAATTCCATTGCGATGTAAGCTTTCTTTCCCCTCTCCCAAAAATCGTGGACTGTTATGATAGAGGGATGGTGCAGTGAAGCTGCCGCCTTGGCTTCCAGCTCAAAGCGGTCTCCCGCCCTTGGATCAGAGGCGGAACGCTTAAGGTCCAGTTCCTTTATGGCGACTATTCTGTCAAGGGAACGCTGACGGGCTTTGTAGACGATGGCCATGCCACCACGCCCGATCTCATCAAGTACCTCGTAATTACCTAGCTTGCGGCCCATGGAGTGTAAGAGGGGAGAATTTTACTGCCCGATCAAAGGGGTATTCCTTCCGGTCCAACGAGAATGAACTGCAGGATCTGTTGGCCGATGGAGATTTTGTCACCGTGTTTGAGCATCTTTTTTTC
>QIFJ01000253.1 GCA_003229755.1 Pseudomonadota bacterium | reverse complement strand
TTTATCTCTCCTTCCGGCACACCGTAGACCTTGGCCACCTCTCTTAATGCTGACCGGGCGCCGAAGCCCACCTGGTTGGCCACCATGGCGGCCCGTTTCGCCCCGTACCTCGCGAAGGCAAAATCAAGGACTTCATCCCGCTCGTCCCAGGGAAAGTCGATATCTATATCGGGAGGGTCCACGCGCCCGGGATTCAAAAAACGCTCGAAAAACAGGTTGTGGCGGATTGGATCCACGTGGGTGATGCCTAGACAGTAGGATACCAGGGACGCGGCGGCGCTGCCCCTGCCGCAGGTCCTGGGGGATCGCTTCGCAAGCTCCTCAACGACAAGAAAATAGTGGGCAAAGCCCTTTTCACTTATGACAGTCAGTTCCTTTTTCAGACGCTCCCCGATCGTTTTGTTGACACAGCCGTACCTTTTCACCGCGCCCTTAAAGGAACGCCTCTCAAGCTCCCCGCAGGCTTCATCGTCGCTCATTCCCCTGAAGGCCGGGAAGACGGTCCTGGAAAAATCCCAGTCATCCCTGCACAGTTCCGCGATACGCACAGTGTTGTGTACAGCTTCGGGACAGTGGGGAAAGTAGTCTTGTATCGCTGAGGCCGGGCGGAAAAAGTCTGAATCAGACGCTGTCTGGCCGGAAGGCAGCCTGGAAAGCTTGGTATTTAACGCTATGGCCCTGAGAACCCTGTGAGTCTCAATATCTTCCTGTTTCAGAAAAACGGCCCGGGTTGTGGCAACAGGCGGGATGCCCGTTTCCCTGGAAACGGACAGGGCCCTGTGCATATTGTGGCCGGGGGAAAGTTCCGCGAAAAGCCCCTCCGGTGAGCTTCTTTTCAGAGTGACAAGAAGCTCCCTGCTGTCGCTGATGACGATAAGTCCATCCCTGCGTGGGGCGATCAGGTCCCGAAGCTCCGGGTCCTCACTGCTGTGGATGTCTGAAAGGATGTGGCAGAGGTTCGAGTAGCCGGTCATGTTGCGCGCCAGCAGTACGGCCCTGGATTTTTCCGTTACTGCCTCGGCGCCTATTATGGGCCTCACGCCTTCTTCCCTTGCCACCTCCAGAAAATGGGGGATCCCGTATACTCCATTCCGGTCGGTGAGAGCGAGGCGGTCCATGCCCATGGCAAGGGCGGCCCGGCATATTTCGGTGGGATCCATAACGCCCCAGACAGGTGAAAATGAGGAATGAACGTGCAGGTGAACGAAGCCTTGCATCAGTTTTCGATAGTGTCTGCCCTGCGAACAGCGTCGGCGCCGTACTTTGTGCGCACACTGTCCAGGGCAAACTGCAGGGAACTTACCGGGCAGGAAGAGGAATCTCTGGGAGCAAACAGGTCAGCCTGTCCGCCATGGCGGTAAAGCTTCCGGCAATCAAGGCGCATCCCCCTCACCCTGACGCGCCTTGAGCATATCGCTTCAAGGAGTTTTTCAGAGGCTTTTGCCAGAGACGGATCCATATTTTCAGGAGCCCTGAAGCTGTGAGCGCGCCTTGCGCTTATGCCGTCGGCAAAATGCACAGTCAGCCGGATCACCGCGGCCGCCTTTCCCATGGTCCTCAACCTGAAACCGCATCTTCCCACCAGCCTGCACATCTCGGCCAGAAGGAGGCTGTCGTCGTTGTCCTCTTGCGCCATGTATGACTCTTCAGAAACGGTCATGGAAAGCTCGGGGGGCTTTACGGGTGATGGATCTATCCCCGCCGCGCGCTGGTGAAGAAGCGGGGCAAACGGGCCGAAGAGGAGTTTTAACTGTGAGACTTTAAGGTCCGCCACCTGTCCCACACGGTGGATGTTCAGATCTGAAAGAAGAATATTTTCCCTGGTTTTTCCGATCCCGGGGAGGACGGATATGCACATCGGGGAGATGAACTGGGCCTCGCTGCCCCTCAGGACATCGCAGATACCGGGCCTTTCCAGGCAGCCGGAGGCGATCTTCGATACCAGCTTGTTACCGGCGACTCCAGCAGACCCCTTCAGCTTCATACTGTCTTCAATTTCCCTTTCCAGGCGCATGGCAATGTCCCTGCCCGGCCCGTACAATCGGCTGCACCCTGTCATGTCAAGGAAGATCCGGCCGGCTGAGGCCGGTTCCCAGAGGGGGGTGAAGTGCTTTGTCATGGAGATCAGTTTTCGCGTCCCGCCGGACACGAGGCCGGGGTTGGGCATGAGGAGGGTAAGGGACGGGCAGAGGCGCACGGCCCTGTAGACGGGCATACCTTCGAAAACACCGTCGGACCTGGCTTCAGTGGATACGTACTGGAGAAGCGCCCGCTCCGAATGCCCGGGAGCTATGGCGACAGGGCGCTCTCTTAAAGATGAGTCCGTGACTCTCGCCAGGGCTATGGGAAAAGAGGGTATTGAGAAGTGGATTATATCCCGTTCCATTTTCAATTTTGGTTCATCTCCAGATTAGTTTATTTATAAGGCCGGGTAGTTGGGGTCAGGTCCTGCCTTCTTACCTTTATAGAAGACAGTCTGGAAAATCAGAAAAAGGTAAGAAGGCAG
>QIFJ01000142.1 GCA_003229755.1 Pseudomonadota bacterium | reverse complement strand
CCGCATCAGCCAGCATTATTATAGCCGCCTCCCTGCTCCGGGGTTTGGGGCCATGGTAACGGAAGTCACTTTCGTTTACGGACTGCACCGATGGATCTTCCAATTCCATGGCCTTGTTGTAAAAGAAGGTGATGAGCCTGGTTCCGTGATGCTGCTTGATTATATCGATGATCCTCCGTGGCAGGTTCTCTTCTTTCGCTATTTCAACGCCGTCCTTGACATGGGCCGTAAGGATCAGCGCGCTCATGTTGGGAGAAAGCCTCTCGTGCCGGCTGTCCCTGTCCGATTGATTCTCAATGAAATATTCGGGTTTGCTCATCTTCCCGATATCATGATACGAAGCCGCAACCCTCGCGAGATGAGGATTGGCGCCTATCTCCTCAGCAGCAGCCTCCGCGAGGGACCCGACAAGGAGACTGTGGTGGTAGCTGCCGGGCGCTCTTACGATCATCTCCTTGAGAGCAGGCTGGTGGAGGTTGGCAAGTTCCATAAGTTTCATATCGGTGGCCACACCGAATACGGTCTCCAGCAAGGGAAGTACGAGAGAAACCACGAGGGAAACTCCGATCCCCCCTCCGAAAGCGATGAGGACATATTGAAGGGACTGGCTCGTAAAAAGCTCACCGCTATTGAGCACCACCACCACCGCCACGGAGACATTCACGGCTCCCAAAAGGAGACCTGCTTTAACCAGATGGAATCTTTGCCTGCAGTTGATCACGGAAAAGGAGGCCATGATCCCCCCGGCGAAAGAGTAGACGAAGATCATGAGACTCCAATCTCCTATGACACCGGAAAAGATGGAACTGACCCCGGCAACCAGCACCCCCACGATGGTGGGAAAAAGAGTTGCTGACAGCATTGCTCCAGCGGCAAAGGGTATGGCCAGTTCAAGGGCGACCTCGCTGATGCCTGGATTGGTAGCTGAAATGGCCTGGGTCAGCATCATGAAGATCTTCGTGAGGCCAACCTGCATCACGATAATGACCACGAGCATGACAAGCTGGTAGGTGCTGTTCTGAATCTCGGGCACCATGAGCAGCAGCACGCGGTAAAAGATAAAGAGTATCAGGGCGGTAAGGATGAAGGCTCCAAGTATATCGGCCATCCTGCCTCTGCTGGGCGCAATGTTGTTGAGGGATTTGATCTTGAGAAGCTGGTCTTCTGAAATGGGGTCCCCGGCGCGGACAATGATCTCCCCCTTTTTCACCTTATGGTAAACTGCGCTGGCTTCCTCAACCGCCTTTTTCCTGCGTTCTTGTGTTTCCGATCTGTTAAAGGTGAGGTTGGGCCTCACAAGGTCAAGCGAAAAAGTCAGAAGGAATTTTTTGAGTGGAAGCTCCTTCTTTGACCATCGAACCGAGTTTAAGGCATCCCTTACTTTATTGCGGGCAGAATCCAGGGAGCGGATCGCTGAAAAGTCGTCCAGGACCATCTCTTCAGCCACCTCCTCCAGCGTTCTGACGGCGATGCCCTTTCCCCTTTCTCTGAGAAGCAGATCGAGGCTTGAAACAATACCCACACCCACTATCGACTGGAATGAATCCACGAGGGATGCCTCTGCCTTCTCTGTGAATCCGTTGGAAATAAGGGGCGACATCTGCTCGTAGGTTATTTCCAGGGCGACTGACTGAATAAATTTGTTCACACGATCGATCTTCTGTTTTTCCGCCTGCTGTCTGAATAGTTCCAGTTCCTGGCTGAGGTTGACCCTCTGATCGCCCTTGCTGTTGTTGTAACTCTTTACGAGGGCCTGCTCCTGGGCTCCAAGAGTTACCATAAGAGCCCTCATTTGCTGGAAGAACTCCTTCAGGGAAACGAGGATGTCACTTTCCTGCCGGCGGTCGAAATCGTAGACAGCCAGCACGGATGCCTCAGCTTCCAGTTTTCTGGCCTGGGTGGACGCAGGATCCTCTACGAGGAAGGATTGTTGCGCTCTTATATCGCGCCGCGCAATATCACCGGCATCGTAGTCCCATCTCACTCGCTGCCTGGGGGGCAGCAACATGAATGTTATGACTATAGCGGTTAGCCAGAAAAGTACTGACCACTGGGTCTCCTTGTCCCACGTGAAGAGGGAACTGAACCAGGTTGCGCGAGCTGGATCCAGGGATGGCTTTTCTTCCCTTGCTGCCGTTTGGGGTTTGGGCACTTCAGATTCCCCTCTTCTCGTAGGCCTTGATTATCTCCTGGACCAGGGGGTGGCGCACGACATCTTTGTCATCAAAGTTGATGAAACAGATACCTTCTATGTTCTGAAGCAGGGAAACAACCTGGACAAGACCCGAAGACTCCCTGGGAGCCAGGTCGATCTGTGTAATGTCTCCTGTAATAACTGCCTTGGAATCGAAGCCGAGGCGAGTCAGGAACATCTTCATCTGATCAGTCGTTGTATTCTGCGCCTCGTCAAGAATAACGAAGGAATCGTTAAGGGTCCTGCCCCTCATGAATGCCAGGGGAGCGATCTCGATCACTCCCCTTTCCACAAGCTTGAGGGCCTTTTCCGAAC
>QIFJ01000275.1 GCA_003229755.1 Pseudomonadota bacterium | reverse complement strand
CCCCACATAGCAGCTATCCTGCCGAAAGCCGGCCTTTGAGTCCACTGCCAGAGGACTGCGTCTATGAGAGTTCCGGAGGATATTCGTCCTGAATAGTACAGAAACTGCCCTATTAGGAGCATCCTTTCAGGAACAGCGCCCGTCCAGTAACTGTCACGCCGGGAGAGCGCCATGTCACGGAAGTTTTTTCCCTCTGCATCCTGTAATTGCACCTGATGGCCGTTATGCACCCCGCCGTGCCAGGAGAGGTAGAGACGTACTGTTTGATAGGCCCTGCTCACATCTTTGAAAAGATCTTCGCACTCGGCTTTGCTCCTGCCCAGCAGGACCGCCCTGTCCGGGTGGGTCGCAAGGGCCCTTTCCCTGAAAGTTTCCTCCAGGGAACGTTCATCCACAGAATCGAGGAGGCTTACCGCCTCACCTGCGTCTGAACCAAAAAGCATTTCACATGCTGTTTGAACATCCTCGATGGTAAGACGGTTTTTTCCAAGGGACTCTTCCACTAAATACGCCCTCCTGCCAGCTCATGATCAGATTTTCGGAAAAAGCGTTTCCATACAATATATTGTATGGAAAAGAGGGCGTATGTCAAGATGTTGAGGAATCCCGGATTCAGTTCAACATGTGAGGTGAAGGGCAGCTGCAACCATTCGGTCAACGCCTGTGAGTTCATTGAACCGCGAGCAGGCATCT
This sequence comes from Pseudomonadota bacterium, assembly GCA_003229755.1. Classification (GTDB taxonomy): domain Bacteria; phylum BMS3Abin14; class BMS3Abin14; order BMS3Abin14; family BMS3Abin14; genus SZUA-178. Next base: position 1,822 of record QIFJ01000275.1, on the reverse strand, counting down.
TCCGTGAGCAGAATTTGTATTTCCATGCCAGCTGATTCCATATCGCTTACGGTTCCGGGGGGAACATCCATGTGGCCGTTCACCCCCGTACCGATTATCAGTATCTCCGGGCCGTACCTGAGGATTTCCACCATATCCGCCGCAAAAAGCGTGTGGCCTTCCTTACGCCACCAGGGGCACTTCAATTCCGGCGGTATCAGGATAATATCATCGTCAAAATACCTTTTATCCACTGATATCCTGCCGAATTTGAATTCATCAATTAACATTTTTACAGGGTCGCAAAAAGTCCATAAGTGGCTGTTTGCTCCTCGGGTAGGGAAAAGCGTCGTTTTCCCTTCCCTCACGAATCGTTGTTATTTGTCGCAAAAAGTCCGTGAGCGGCTTTTTGCTCCCCGGAACCGAAGTAGCTTTCACCGGAATGCTGGATAAGCAGATGCAAAACAGGTCGGGGTTTTGGTGAATCACGAAGCGAAGCGCGGAAGGCGTTACGCAGCCGAGTGATTGCACCAAAACCCCGACCATATGAATAGAAATTTCACCAATTATATAGGAGAAGAAGCACTATTTTACCATCATTATATTAGCACAAAAAAACCGTGACCAACAAGATCACGGCTTCAGGATCCAATATCACCAGTTTATTACGGCGATGACACCATGGACGGGAGACCTGTATCATGGGCCGGATAGAAATTTATTTCATCGCTATCGGTCTCCTCTATACAGACAAGATCCCACTTTGCCGGCTGGCTCATTACCTCCTGCATGAGGAACCTGTTAACCCCGTGACCAGCTTTAAATCCAGAGTAAGCACCAAGTATGGGAATCCCCAGGAGAGAGAGGTCGCCTATAGTATCGAGTATCTTGTGCCTCACGAACTCATCCGGAGAACGGAGTCCTTCCGGGTTGATTACTCCATCGTCTCCCACTACAACGGCGTTTTCCAGGGAACCGCCAAGGGCAAGGCCTTTTTCCATGAGGTACTCAGCATCCTTCATAAACCCGAAGGTCCTTGCAAAGGCAATGTCCTTCCGATAAGCCTCAGGAGAGTAATGGAAGTCAAGCTCCTGCCTCCCGACAACTGTATTTTCAAATTCAATTATGAAGTGGATAGAAAAAGCGTCCGAAGGTTTCAGAATGGCTGTTGAGTTGCCCTTCTCGGCGCCGATGCTCTCTTTTATCCTGAGCAATCTCTTGGGTACACCTTGCTCACAAAGGCCCACTGTCTCGATACCTCTGGCGAATGGAGACGCGCTGCCATCGAGAATAGGAACCTCGTCACCCATTACTTCGATGGATGCGTTGTCAACACCGGAGCCTGCGAGGGCCGAGAGGAGATGTTCAACGGTCTGTATAGAAACACCGTTAAGCCCCAGGCTCGTCGCGAGCAAAGTATCCCTGATATTGGCTACGCTCGCCTCCACCTCCGGAGTACCCGGAATATCAGTGCGCCTGAATCGGTAGCCTGTATCAGGTTCGGAAGGAGTTATTCTGACGGAAGTTTCCAGGCCGGTGTGAAGAGCCGTGCCCATAAACTCCATCGTCCCATTGAGGGTCTTTTGCTGAATTAGTGAAGGCATCCGTTTATAGAAGGCAACAAGCGTGCCAGCAGGCTAACGAGGAAACAGCAGATAAAGATTACCTTGTTTTCCAAGGAGTTAGAAAAACAAGCTCACAAACAAATCTAATCACATGAACGAATTTGCCGCATTATTATGTGTTACAAATGCAACATGTGTATCAAAATTGCAACATTCGGTGATCTAATTAAACGATCTATCCAGAACGTTGTAGCCGGTTATCCAGAATGTTGTAGCCG
>QIFJ01000104.1 GCA_003229755.1 Pseudomonadota bacterium | reverse complement strand
GAGGGGAGGGGAGGCTCCCATTGTTATCTCCGAGGTCAAGGCTTCGCAGGTCCTTTACGACGAGGTGGAAAAGATGGGAGGCAGTCCTTTAATGTGGAAGACAGGGCACTCCCTGATCAAGGCCAAGATGAAGGAGACAGGAGCAGTGCTGGCAGGGGAGATGAGCGGGCACATGTTCTTTGCCGACAGGTATTTTGGGTTCGACGACGCGCTTTACGCTGGACTACGCCTGGCAGAGGTCTATGTGAAGGCCCTTGCGTCAGGCGAAGTTACCAACTTTTCAGACCTCCTGGCCGATGTTCCGTCCGTTTTCAATACACCCGAGATAAGGTTCCCCTCCAGCGATGATGAGAAATTCGAGAAGGTCGTTAAGGTGGGCAGGATCATGAAAAGCAGGATGGAGGAGGGGGTAGAGCCGCGGATCCGGCAGATAATTGATCTGGACGGTGTGAGGGTAGTATTCGAGGACGGCTGGGGGCTGGTCAGGGCCAGCAACACCCAGCCTGTGCTGGTAATGCGATTTGAATCCCACGATGAAAACAATCTCGATATCTACCAGAAAATATTCGAGAAGACGATCGCATCTACTGATGGTTAATTGAACTGGTTTCAAGTTTATCGATAAAGTGTATTCATATGGCCGGGTTTTTGGGTGTAATCACTCGCCTTCGCAACCCCCTTTGAGCTTCGCTTCGTGATTCACCAAAACCCCGGCTTAATTTTATCTGAAGAGATAAGAGCCTGTAACGCAGTGCAGCCACTTGAAGGCTGCTCCGCCAGTCTTCGCCAAGGCTTCGACCCGGCAGGCAGGGTTAGCGCAGGGGGCCGCAGAGTAAAATAAGGGTTCAGGTTTCAATCAAAGAATCAATTAATAGTAGTTTTTTTTCTTTATTTTTAGGTGTTTACCAGGAATAATTTTATTGCCTGTTTGTTTCCCCCGCGGCTCTCTGCGGTAAGGGCTGAATAGCCCTCCCTGCGGTCCTCTGCGTTAAAACGGTTTTAATTTCAAGGATTTGTAACACGATGAATGTATCAGCAATAGTAAGAACAATGCGCCCCCATCAGTGGACGAAGAACGGCTTCGTTCTCGCGGCGCTGATCTTCTCACAGCACCTTTTTGATCCAGCCTACCTCACGCGGGCTCTTGTGGCGTTCGCGGCCTTCTGTCTGCTCTCTAGTTCGGTTTATATTTTCAACGATATAAAAGACAGGGATCATGACAGGGTCCATCCCCGGAAGAGATCAAGGCCCATCGCATCGGGGGAACTTTCCACTGGGTCGGCGGGGGCAGCGGGTCTGGGCCTCCTGTTCTCGGGTCTGGCTCTCTCTTTTCCACTTGGTGTCCCGTTTATTTCGGCTGCGGCGTCCTATATCTTCCTTCAGGCCGCCTATATCTTTATCCTGAAGAGGGTAGTGCTCCTTGATGTCATTGTCATTTCCCTGGGATTTGTCATCAGGGCGATCGCGGGGGCAGTCGCGATATCCGTATTTATCTCTCCATGGCTCATACTGTGTACTTTTCTGATAGCCCTTTTCCTGGCACTCGCCAAGAGAAGGCATGAGCTTATTCTCCTGAATGAGATTGCGGTCAACCACAGAAGCAACCTTGCCGATTACACTGTCCCACTTCTGGATCAGCTGATATCAATCGTCACCGCGGCAACAATAATCGCATACTCTATCTACACACTCTCACCAGATGTAACTGAAAAGATCGGGAACAGGTACATGATCCTCACTCTGCCCTTTGTACTCTACGGGATTTTCAGGTATCTATACCTGATCTATGTGAAGGAAGAGGGCGGCAGCCCCACCAGGGCCCTGCTTGCGGATTTGCCGCTGCTTGTATCGGCTGTTTTGTGGGGACTGACGGCGGTAGGGGTTATTTATTTTGCGAAATAGTGATTCGCAGTAAACGAGTTCCAGGTTCCAACTTCCAGGTTCCATGGAATTCTTTATTATTGGATCTTACTTGGAACCTGGAACCTGGAACTTGGAACCAAATGGGACTCTGGGATCATTATTATAAGTAAGCGGCAGGAGAACAAAAAGATGGCCAGATCAAAGGTAGTCGTAGCAAAAACAACACCAGAGTCAGTTGTTGACGACTACGGCTCGATTATGAGGCAGGCAGGGTACCGCGATGAGATCAGCCCGGACATACCTGTGCTTCTGAAGCTCAACCTCTCCTGGACGAAATACTTTCCCGCGTGCTCCTCTCAGCCGTGGCAGGTACATGGTGTTGTCAAAGCCCTTCGCGATGACGGTTACAGACCGGATATGGTCATTCCGGTGGAGAACAAGACTGTCGTTACTGATCCCGTAAAGGGGGCGGTGAACAACAGGTGGCTCGCCACCCTGAACTCCTTCGATCTGGACTTCGTGCCTCTGCCTGATGTCAAGTGGATCAAGTATCAGTTCTCCCAACCTCTCCTGAAGCTTAACGAGATCTTCCCTGAAGGGATCGAGATCCCGGAGATGTTCATCGGTAAGAACGTCATCCATCTGCCAACGGTGAAGACCCACGGAC
>QIFJ01000141.1 GCA_003229755.1 Pseudomonadota bacterium | reverse complement strand
CAGGGAGGCAATCTTCAGACTGGACCTGCGCCAAAAGGTGCTGTTTCAAAGACGCCCGAGAGCTTTGAGCTTCAGTGTCCTACTGCCTATTCGGGGATCAAGGGAGATCTTCTCCCAACCTATTGGGAGCCTGCCGATAAAGGTAAGCCCGCAAACCTGATAAAATCCCAGGTCCTGGACCAGTACCTTTATTGCGTTTATCAGATTCCGTCCCCGGGTCGTGAAATTCATTCAAGTGTCCGTAGACTTGTCCCGGAAGGATACGACTGCGTAACCGACGGTGCCGGGAGGTTTGAGTGCAGCGAGGACGATATACGGAACTACCCCGCAGGCCAGTGAACCCTCTGCAGGTGCATGCCCATTCCGAGAAGGAGAGAACAATGAACCGGAAAATATCAACTGGAGCAATTTTCATTTCGCTGACCGTGGCGGTTTCTATGGTCATGCTCTCCACCATCCCTGCCTGGTCGTGGGGGAAAAAAACGAAAGATAATAGAAAGACGGTAGCAGTCTACGAAGTTAAAAGCATGGTTCGTGAAGTGGACCCCACGCCGTACACGGAGTTCGTCACCACCACTCTGATAAAAAAGGGGAAAAAAGTCTTCAGGGTTCTTGACAGGCAGCAGTCAGTCTACGCCGAAAAGCTGCTCAACCAGCAGGGGATGACAACGGGTGACGCAGCCCAGTCTCAACTCATCGGGGCCTGCTTTATCTTCGTAGTCACTATCACCGAGGCTAACGCTCAGGCCTCCAAGAGCGGGGCCGCCGGAACCTACAAGGGTGTGGGCATCGAGTCCAGTGGCGAGAAAGCCGAGATCGGTGTGGACATAAGCGTCCAGGATGCCAAGACAGCCGAAGTCCTCGACTCCGTTCACGTCACCAAAAAGCTCTCTGAGGGGGGCTTCTCCGCAACGGGCCTCGGTAACCTCTTCAAGAAAAACAAGAAGCTCAAGGGCCTGAATCTGGGGGTCAGCAAGGACAAGAAAACCGGCATCGACAAGGCAATAATGGCGGCCATCGAGGACGCTATCGGTCAGATAGTCTCCGGTTACGAACCGGAGGATGAGGGTGAGGGTGAGAAATGCGGGGAAGAGGAAGAGGAATAGGGTCGGGGAATGAAGAGATCTCAGGCAGTTATGATAGCGGTGCTGCTGACTGCAGCCATGACATTGCCGGCTCACGCCAGCTCTAACCGGCAAAATAACAGGCGAGCGACCTTCCTGCCGGCCACCTCCGAATGGTTCGAGGCCCGCCCTGACTATCGGCCCGGGTCAGCACTTGGCCGCAATGGAGCCTTCGGAAAAGGCTACTACTCCATCTATCTTATGGACCTGGCGCCCGGGACTGACTACACCCTGGGCATGCGCTACCCCGCCGACTCTGCGCAAAAGCCCTCGGTACTGCTCTTTGACAACTGGCCCGGGGAACCCGGGGCAAAAAGATACAAGTTCCCCATGGGGCCTGTCGTACGCACCAACTACGAAAAGATTGAGTACCGCTGGAGGCTTGCTGTGTCACCACGCAGCGAGGGCAGCCTTGCCTTCCTCGTTATTGAGTCAAAACAAAACTTTTCCGGGACGGCCGATCCTTTCAGGTATTTCATCTACCTCACCACGCCTGCGATCTCGCCCATTCGGCAGATCGGTGAGGGTATTACCTACCTTCGTGGGCCTTCGGACCTGATTTTGCCCGAGCCATCCGGTACCGTCCAATACATTGTAGAGTACCCCTACACCATGACAGGTGACCGCCGCATCCGGGAACAAGACCTCGACGGCAACCTGATCGAAAATGGCAATTTCAGTCGGGGACTCCGGTACTGGGAGATGGTCGCATCGGGCAGCAGCACCAACGGCAGCGGACAGGTGTCCGTGGGAAACGATGGACTGCGCCTGGGAAATGTTAACCCAGGCGAGTCGGCAGGAGTAAGACAGTCCATAAAAAGGTACGTAAGAGACGCCCGTTCACTGCTGCTCTCATCCGCCTTGAGGATCGACGGCCCAACTTCCAGGCGTCTTCACCAGAGCGATGACAGCCCCATGCTCCAGATCAGCATCTGTTACGTTGACAAAAAGGGAAATGAGCACTGCGGGGAAGGTGCCTACCAGCGTAACTTGACCGCTGCAGGCAGGCGATCGGAAAACAGCCGGTCGACTGAGGTTGAAAACGGCCAGTGGTACCGCTTCGAAGATGAGTTGATGGACCTCGACCCCCGGCCGGATGTGATCGAATCCATCAGCATTATGGGTAGTGGATTAAAGGATAGCGAAGCATGGATAGACTCCATCAGCCTTGTTGTCAGATGACGCTGGGACGGTTACAAGATGGAAATTGATATGTACTAAAAAAAGAGGAGGGAAACAATGAGATCAGAATATTGGTCAAAGTTCGTCGTGGCAGTTGCGGCAGCGGGACTTATTGTAAGTCTCCCGATGGAAGCCGCAAAGGCGAAATTCGAAGCCGGTGTTACCCCGTCCACCCTTAGCCTCTCGGTCAATGCCCAGGGAGGGATCACGGGCACCAAAACCGCAACAGTAGATGTTCACAGGATCCAGGTTGGTTCCAGCTACGCATGCAACAAAATACAGACAGTGGAAGTACTCAAGGGAATGGACCCCCTTCCCCCCGATGCTCAACAAGTACTGGCAAGGTACGCAGGGTTCTCAGATCGTAAAGGCAAATGCTATTTCGACACCAACATAACCGTGCAGCCTTTCAGCGACGATGAAATACGCGGAGTGTGCCAGAGCGTCTCCAGCGGAACCCAGGGCCTGGTGCTGGACGGTCTCGTGACGGCCTGGAACAAGCCTTCATCATATCTTGATAATATTAGAGATATGAGGAATAAAGGGGGCTCGGGAGGGGTCGGCCCAAAGAACCGGACACAGGTAAAGTTCGCAGCCGCCGTTAACTGCGCCGCGGGTGGGAGTGGCACCAGATCTGGCGGCTTCCGCATTCCGGCACCGCGGCCGGGTGGCGTGGTCATCCCATCGGGAAGATCAGCCGGAAGCGGCAATGCCCAGTGCGACCTCACCGGGACATGGTACGGCTACAACAACGGCACACAGACAACTGGCTGGAAGTTCAACCAGATCTTCACGGGCGGCGGCAGTATCACTTACCGCGCCACCCACCTGTCAGCCCAGGGAACGGCGACGAACAGCAACGATGGAGCGATCACCAGAAGCTCATCCGGAAACTACCTCTTCCACACCCTTCCGACCAGAATTCCCGGGGCAAACGGCAGTTATCAGGCTTCGACCATGAGAATATACGATGCGGACGCCAGCTGCAGCAAGCTGACCGAAAGGCAGCTTTACGATTCCACCTCAGGAATGGTCAACAGGTCTGGCACTTACTGGCTCCAGAAAGCCGGTGCGCTTCCCAAGCCTGCCCCCTCGCCGGTGGGGAGACCGACTTCTCCCACAAACAGGTTCAGGCCAAGGCGTGCCCCGACCAAGCCCGGTGACACTTACCGACCGGGACCTGCTCCACCCAAGCCGGGGCCGAACATACCTAAATGGAACTAGCCTTTAAGGGCTATTACAACATGGTACTGGAGGAAATATCATGAAGATGTGCAGGGTTGTTATCGTTACTCTGTCAATATCCGCTTTATTGTTGCCGGCGCTGGTATTTGCCGGCCCCCTGGACCGGGGCCCGATGCAGCAGCGGTACAACCCTGCCGCCGAGGAAATGATCCGTATTCCAGGAGTTATCGGTATGTACGAGCAGGACGCCCTCGCGGTCCTCCAGCAGGCAGGAGTCGCCCCTGAGATCAGGTACGACAAGAGGTACAACGAGGACCTGGCCGGGAAAGAGGGCACCGTCATCGACCAGGAGCCCGGAGCCGCCGGAGTTTCCATGCTCGGCTCAATAGTTACCATCACCGTCTACTGGCCGGCCTCCATGGGC
>QIFJ01000246.1 GCA_003229755.1 Pseudomonadota bacterium | reverse complement strand
GGTTAACGAGGATTGGTTTCATGAAGTATATGGCCTCCAGAAAGGCGTTGCCGAAACCCTCGTAACCGCTGGGATAGGTGACGAGATCCGCACACTGGTAGACATCCCGTATTGTGAAGAGCTTGTTGCCCTGGCTGTCCGTGGCTCTCTTCGCGCTCATCATGTGGTCGATGTGGACGATCTCCACATTAAGGTTCCTGGCGTATTCCTTGATCCTGAGGTAGTAATCATCTCCCTCATCGCCGGAAGAATGGGAGATGATAAGCTTCGGGTTTTTCAGCTTCATCCCGCTGATAATCTCTATAGAGCGCTCGATCCACTTCCTCGGGACAACCCTGGTAGGTTGAAGAATGAACGGATCGTGCTCTTCAAGCCCCGCCATTTTGCGCAGATCACACTCATATCCGTCGGGTTTAGGCGGTTCATTCGCAAAATCGAGGACGTTTGGAATGATCACGTTCGAAATTCCTCTGCGGTGGCTGAGCTGCTCTGCCGCGAGGGAATTGATCACAACATGATGAATAGACGGCAGGTCCGGCGGGAAGGCCATGTTAAGATAATCCTGACAGGCGTTTACGAGGAAGCGGTTACGTTCCCATGAAAAATCGTGGTGATGGGCTATGGTTGGTTTGCCTGTCTCTGCCACCAGCTCGGTGATGGCCAGGGCCAGTGGGATGTTCATAGGGATCGCGAGGCAGTTTTCGGGTATTATCAGGTCGATGGAGTGCTTGATCAAAAAGTCGTAGAGTCTGGTTTTCAGGAGGTCTTTGAGTTCGTTGATCTTCCGGGTTGTCTCCCGTCTCCGGATGCGCCTGCCGAAAACCTCTTTGGTAATAGCTTCCACTTCTGGATGGTCGAAGTGCGCTTCCTTAACGTTGAAGGAAACCTCATGGGGCCGATCCAGCTCCCCGGCAAAGTAGTAACAACTGTAGCCCAGCCGCGTCAGGACTTCAGCCCACTTCTGTATTTCAAGGGATACGCCGTCTGTGCCGGCGATGCGTGTTGAGATGAACCCGATGTTGCGGATCGGTGAGTGGATGTTGTCGTGCTCAAGTTCCGGAGCCATAAAAGCTCTCCTTTCAAATGTACAAACAATATGAAAGCTGAATAGTTCCCGGTTAGCTGTCCTGATTTCCTCCTATCATATTTTTTCTGTGGGTAATAAGCTCTGATTTGGCAAAATCCCTGATCAGATCTCTGTATTTATCATCAACATTCAAAAAGCGCACCCCCATCCCAAGGGGCCCCTTTTGCCTGAGGCTGGCAGTCCATTGAACGGTCACTTCTGAACTAATCTTGTGCTCAGCGCCAGGGATCCTGAATTCCAGCCCCAGGATAGATCCTGCATCCGGGGGGATATTCATCGCGATAAAGGTCCCGCCCTCGGAGATGTTATGCATCGTTGTTTCCATAGTCATATCTCCGGATGATATGGAGCATGCCAATTCCGTTGGCGCCCGGATAAATTGCCTCTGGGCGATGACAAGAACCTCCTCCACAGCGGCCAGGAAAGATTCTCGCTGGATAGGTTTGTAGACGAAACCGCTGCAGCCTGATTCAGCACATCTCTTTAAAGCTTTGTCAGAACGTTTGCCCGTGACAATGAGGATCGGGATGTCCATAGTCCTTGGATCTTTTTTCAGTTCAGCGCAAACCTGATCACCGTTCATATCCGGCATGAAGAGGTCCAGGAGGATCAGATCCGGGATGATCGACCTTGCTAAATCAATAGCTTCTGAACCTGATTTGGCTGTATAGATGTCAAAAGAGTCCCTTGCCAGAAAGGATTGCTCCATACTGAGGAAGAGTTCCGTGTCATCTACCAGAAGCAGCTTTTTGTCTTTCATTATTGACAGGGTCGTAAAAAGTCCATCCGTGGCTTTTTACTCCTCGGAAAACGAAAAGTGTCATTTTCACTTCCCTCGAAAGCAAACCAACAAGGTGATCATTATGGTACTCAAAACCGAACTTCGCTTCAAGCTTGAAATAGCACCCGAAATCTGCTGAGGATTTCATCCGAGCCTGGTACCTGGCCGATCATAAACTTTTAAAAAGCAGTCACTTTTCCCGGGATTTTACAGAATACCGCCGCCGTTCTCACTAATTTTCTTTCAGCCGGTGGTTGCTGCGAGCCTAGCGCGATGACCGCCCGGGACCGTAGTCTTCAGGAAGTTTAAGAACGAATACCAGAGGGAGGACGGCAAAAAGCATCATGGAGGTCATGAAAAAGGCATCGTTGAATCCAAGCATATTAGACTGTATGAGGAGCTGCCTGTAAATTCCAGCGTCAGGGAGGAAGTTGAAGATACCTTTGGACGAAAGTATCGCAGCTGCCTTTGCCTTGCCGATAACGTATGAAGGATCGAAAGGAGTCAGATGCTCTGAGAGCCGGAGCTGGTGGAATTGCGCTCGCCTGGCGGCCATGGTGGTCGCAAAGGCAATGCCTATGCTGCCGCCCATATTTCTGATGAGGTTGTAAAGAGAGGTGGCCTCACCCATATTAGGTTTGGGAATGTGGGAGAGGGTGAGTGTCGTGAGGG
>QIFJ01000037.1 GCA_003229755.1 Pseudomonadota bacterium | reverse complement strand
TGCCCTTGCCGGGATTGATGACTGTTGTAAAGGAGATAAACGAACCGAGGATTGCCTCTTTGAAGGGGAAGATGAAAGCAAAGAAATGCGAAATCGTAAAATTTAGCAGGTCCGATCTGGATGTTGAAGATATCCATATTGGCCTGGATGGTTCCCCCACCAGAGTCGTTAAAATCTTTTCTCCCGACCTGAGGAGAGCAGGGGAGAAGTGGGACGGAGAGCCGGAGGAACTCGCCGGCAAGCTGGTAGATGCGTTAAGAGAAACTAAGGTGATCTGATATGAGGCGTGGTTCACGGCTCCAGGATCGTGATGCGTGATGTTTGAAAACAGGCTATAGGCTATAGGCAGCAGGCTATAGGTTCAAAAACTAAACCATCAACAAACAATATCCGATCATTAATGCTCCAATAACCAACAACATTCAACTTTCAACCAAAGAAAGCGGGAGAAATAAATAAGATGGCCGTAATAGTAATACCAGACTTATGCGACGGTTGTGAGGAGTGTCTGGAATCGTGTCCTTACGACGCCATCGATATGATCGATGGGAAAGCCTGGATCAACGAGAAATGTACGTTATGTATGGCGTGCATAGAAGCATGCCCTCTGGAGGCTATCATCAGCGAGGAAAGTGATGTTGCTGCTGTGGATCATGACAAGGATTCATTTTCCGGCGTCTGGGTATTTGCTGAACAGCGGACAGGCAGGGTTTCTACCGTGGCGAGGGAGCTTCTTGGTGAGGGTAGAAAACTTGCTGACGAAACGGGAGAAAATCTGACAGCTGTTCTCTTTGGCCATAATATGGAACCCTCGGCAAGAGAACTCGTTCAATTCGGAGCGGATGAAGTTATATATGTAGACGATCCGGAACTTGCTCAGTTCAACGACAGCCCCTACGCAGCTGTTCTGTCCAGCCTGATCATTGAGAATAAACCCTCGATAGTGCTTGCCGGCGCCACATTCATGGGAAGGTCCTTCATCCCCATGGTTGCCACAAAGGTGGAGGGGGGATTGACAGCCGATTGCACAGCTCTGGGAATTGATAGCGAAACAGGGGATCTCCTCCAGACCCGCCCGGCCTTCGGCGGCAACATCATGGCAACGATCATCTGTCCTGACCACCGGCCCCAGATGGCAACAGTAAGACCCAAAGTGTTCACCCCGTCCCGGCAGGATGATCGCAGGAAAGGTGAGGTCCATATCATACAGGGTATCCGTGACTTTGAGGTGAATGCCCGTACAGAGGTCCTCGAAGTAGTAGAAGAGGTCATGGATACTGTTAACCTCGCCGAGGCGGATATTATCGTCTCCGGCGGACGGGGGATGGGCGGCCCGGATGGTTTCAAACTTGTAGAGGAACTTGCCATTCTCCTGGACGGAGCTATGGGAGCGTCGAGATCAGCTGTTGATTCCGGCTGGGTGCCTTATTCACACCAGGTGGGACAGACCGGAAAAACAGTACAACCCAGGTTATATATCGCCTGCGGTATCTCTGGCGCTGTTCAGCACCTTGCCGGAATGCAGGCTTCGGAAGTCATCGTGGCAATAAACAAGGATGCTGACGCACCGATCTTCGATGCAGCCACATACGGCCTCGTTGGTGACGTCTTTCAGCTTATCCCTGAGATAATACGTTCGGTGAAAAAAGCCAGGAGTGGAGCCTGATGGTAGCCCTCATCTTTCCCGGTCAGGGCTCTCAGTTTGTCGGAATGGGAAAAGATCTTGCTGACTGGTCTCCCGTGGCCCGGCATACTATGCAGGAAGCTGACGAGACGCTGAAGTTTTTTCTCAGTCGAATGTGCTTTAACGGGCCGGAGAATGATCTGAAACTCACCGAAAATACCCAGCCGGCGATCCTCGCAGTAAGCGTAGCTGCCTACAGGTGTCTGGCTGAACAGGTAGATTTTTCAGCGTCGTTTGTAGCAGGACACAGTCTGGGGGAGTACTCTGCCCTTGTTGCCGCCGGGAGCATATCGTTCACGGAAGCCTTAAATGCAGTCCGGGAGAGGGGAAGAGCAATGCAGGAAGCCGTTGGGCCTCGAGAAGGGGCAATGGCGGCCCTGATGGGGCTTGAGAAGGAAAAGGTACTTGCTCTTTGCGATGAGCTGACTGATGAGAATGGCCTGGTTTCCCCTGCCAATTTCAATTCCCCGGGACAGATCGTAATTGCCGGCGACCGGTCAAAGGTTGAAGCCGCTCTTGCCCTTTTCAAGGAAAGGGGAGGAAAGAGAGCAGTACAGCTTCCGGTGAGCGCCCCGTTCCACTGCGGCCTGATGAAGCCTGCCGCAGAGCACATGGAAGGTGTTCTTGCGGACATTATCATTGACAGTCCGAAGACCGTTCTGATAAACAACGCTGAAGCGAGCCCGTTGTCTTTATCGGCTCAGATAGCACCTTCCCTCATCAGGCAGATAACTTCTCCTGTGCTTTGGGAGGATTCGATCCGCTATCTGGTTGATGAGGGCGTCGACTCCTTTCTTGAGGTCGGCCCGGGCAAGGTTCTCACCGGGCTGGTTAAGCGAATAGAGAAAGATGTGGCCGCACTGTCTTTCGGGACCACTGAAGAGTTCGACGCTGCCGCGGCACTCGTTGAGGAGAAAAGTGAATGAGTGAGAAAAGAGTAGCAATTGTCACAGGAGGCGGACAGGGTATCGGGAAAGGTGTCCTCCTTTCTCTTGCCTCAGCGGGAATTGATGTTGTTGCTGCCGATATTAATCCGGAGGCTGCGGCGGAAGCTTCCAGGGAAGCTGAGTCATTAGGGGTCAGGGCGACCTCCTGCGAGGTCAATGTTGCCGATGCCGGTAGTGTAGACGAGATGGTTAGCGCAACCATGGACACCTTTGGCAGAATAGACCATCTGGTAAATAATGCCGGAATAACCCGTGATGGTCTGTTGATGAAGATGGATGACGCTTCCTGGAAAGCGGTTATCGACGTCAACCTGAATGGGACATACCTGTGCTCCAGGATGGTGATCAG
>QIFJ01000175.1 GCA_003229755.1 Pseudomonadota bacterium | reverse complement strand
GAGCACGCTATTACAGGAGTCATCATTAGCAGAATGAAAATTATGAGATATGATCTTCGTTTCATAGTCAGTCAGTGGTTTCCAGGGCCAGTAAAAAGCCATGGATGGACTTTTTACGAGCCTATTAAAGTTGACTTCTAAATACAGGGTGGAATATTAAAGGTCAATAATTAATGAGGGTAAGCATTAATGAACTCCGACCCCACTCTCTATAGATACTCCACTATCTCATCAAGGGGCTTACGCTTCTTGTTCCCCTTCTTCGTAAAACCTTCTTTTGGATAGCCGAGAGGCGTTAAAGAATAGACGATCTCATTTTGGGCAAGGGAGAGAACTTCACGCAGCAGGTCGGGGTCGAAGGCCCCGATCCAGCAGGTGGCTACACCCTCGAATTCAGCTGCCAGGATCATGTGGTCAAGGGCTATGGTGAGGTCGGTCTCGATGAAGTTGTAGTCGTCCGTTTTTCTCACCCACGCCTGGTCCCTGTTTCCCACTACGATCAAAATGTGGGGAGCGTCGGCGAACCACGGCCGCCCATAACAGGGCCGCACTTTTTCCAGCATCTCCGGAGATGAGATAAGCAGGAACCGCCAGGGCTGAAAGTTAACGGCAGAAGGCGCCAGCCTTCCCGCCTCCAGGATCCTGTCCAGCGTATCCCTGTCTACAGGTCTTTCCGGATCGTAGTTCCTGATGCTCTCTCTTCCTCGGATAAGGTCGTAAAAATCCATGGTTCCTCCCTTCACGGCCCAATATCTATGGATCACTGCGATTTTTTGCGTTTTATTTCGCTTCCCTTTCTTGGTATCCTGAACAGGATCCGGAGTAAAGAAGTTTAATAACCTTAAACCGGCCCGGGGGGGTCACCAGCAAGTGAGGTGAAATTATGCAGGCGAAAATAATAGCCCACTATTCTGATGGAAGGCTAGTAAAGGGTTTTTCCACCGATTTTGCTCCCAACAAGCCCATGTTCCACATCGGGACCGGCCCCACCGACACGGGTGTCGAGGTGATAATAGCTGATCTGAAAGCGGTTTTCTTCGTGAAGGATTTCGAGGGGAACCCGAATCATGAAAGAAAGAAATATTTCGACGAAGGAGAAAGGGTGCAGGGCAGAAAGGCCAAGGTCGCGTTCAACGACGGTGAGATAATGGTGGGGGTTGTCCAGAGCTACGACCCGGAAAGGCAGGGATTTTTCCTGATACCGGCAGACAAGGACACCAACAACATA
The DNA here is from genome assembly GCA_003229755.1 of Pseudomonadota bacterium. GTDB lineage: Bacteria > BMS3Abin14 > BMS3Abin14 > BMS3Abin14 > BMS3Abin14 > SZUA-178. The sequence continues at coordinate 2,641 of QIFJ01000175.1, read as the reverse complement.
AGGGTTTATATCGTTTCTGCGTCTATCGCGGACATTTCGTTCACATAGAATAAAGAACAGACAGAAACAAATTTTCGTTTTTTTTTGGTGAAATACACAAGGGAGGTACATCATGTCGGCTATTTTTGACCAGACTATTATCAACAATATGGCGCTCTCCAACCGCCTGGTTCGCTCGGCTACCTGGGAGGCCATGTGCGACGACGACGGCAGGCCCACGGGCAGGTTGACGGATTTTTACCGCGATCTGGCCCATGGCGGTGTCGGCCTTATCGTAACAGGCTATACTTTTGTGAGTCCTGAGGGACGCCAGCTCCACGGCAAGATGGGCATTCACACCGATGAGTTTGAACAGGACTACAGAAAACTGACCGGCGCCGTCCACGATGCAGGGGGCAAGATAGCGCTCCAGCTGGTCCACGCCGGAGGCCAGACTGATACAAAAAACGCTGGCCGGCAGCCGCTGGCCCCGTCAGCAGTAGAGGTGGATCAGTTTCCCGAAGTGCCTGCAGAGCTCACCAGGGATGAAATAAACCGGATCGCTGCTGCATTTGGGGATGCAGCGCGGAGGGCAAAAGAGTGGGGCTTTGACGCGGTGCAGCTTCACGGGGGACATGGATACCTGATTACCCAGTTCCTCTCGCCTCTCACTAACCGCCGCACGGATGAATACGGCGGCACCATTGAAAACCGCAGCCGGTTCGCTATTGAGGTATACAACAGCGTGAGAAGTGCGACAGGGTCCGATTTTCCGGTGATGATCAAACTCAACGGCGCGGACAACCTGGAGGGCGGCCTTCAGATCGACGATGCTGTATATGCTGCCGGGAAACTATCCGAGGCCGGTGTAGATGCTATTGAAGTAACGGGAGGAACACCTGTGTCAGGTGCACGCGGCCCAGTGCGCAAAAAGATCGACGCTCCTGAAAAGGAGGCGTATAACATGGATCTCGCCCGCCGTATCAAGGAAGCGGTTACCTGTCCGGTGATGGTTGTGGGCGGCTTAAGGTCAATAGGAGTCGCCGAGGCGGCAGTAAACGAGGACGGGGTGGATTATATAGCCATGTCCCGGCCCTTTATCCGGGAGCCCGGTCTTGCCAACCGGTGGCAGGAAGGGAACCTTGCCGCGGCAACGTGTATTTCATGCAACGGCTGTTTCGTGGCCGGCCTCAAGGAGGGCGGAATTTACTGCGTTGTGGAGAAAGAGGAACAGGAGAAGAGATAAAATCCCAAATGCAAATCAGGCCGGGGTTTTGGTGAATCACGAAGCGAAGCTAAAAGGGGGTTGCGAAGGCGAGTGATTACACCCAAAAACCCGGCCTGATAAAAAAAACTTACCAGTTAATCTGGAGATGAACCACTTTCCACAACCTCATAGTCATCTGTAATTACGAGGTTCGCCTCATTCTTCATTCCCTGGATGATCTCGTGTTCAATTGACAGGATCTTCTCTATAAAGGAAAAATCCTGGTCAGGGTCCCGGGCGATATTCCTTTTCCTTATCTCATTTAACCGCTTTTTGAAATCCGACTGGAAAAATGCCTTGATGTCAGCATCTTCAAGAAGAAGGCTGTAGGTAAGATCTACAATAATGACGTCCGAACCGGTAAGGTCCATGGGCACGTTATCGTACCTCCTGGACTCCAGCCTTCTGCAGTCGGAGGGGACTGCAATATCATTGATCTCGCGATCAGCGGCAAGGCGAACCGCCGATTCGAGGCGGTCGAAATCTACCTCGCCGGGACCGAGGTACTCATTCAGCTGGCCTTTTTCATATGCTTTAATACGGGCGTCATGATTTTGGGCTGGTGTGAGCAAAAAGAATGCGTCCCCCGGCAGAGTCAGGGCTTCGATCCCATTTCCCTTGAGGGCGAACCTCAGGTATTCGGCGACCTCGCTCTTGCCGGCCCCGGATTCCCCGCCCAGGGCCAGAATAACCCTTCTTCCCTCTTTTTTTGCCTTAACGTTTGCCTCCAGTATATGCGGGATAAGCCCCCTGGCCGCCTTTTTGTGCTTTGAACTTACTACCGGGGGGTCGCCCCTCCACACAAAGGCGAGCCTGTGATACGCGCGGCCTTCTCTTTTGAGAAAAACTTCATCAAAACCCTCTTTATTGTTCACTAAAGCTGGAGCCTCGCCCCTGTGCAGGTTATCCAGGAGCTCTCCCTGCTGCCTGGCTATGCCTGTCCAGCTGAAGTTTTCCTCGGCAAGCTTGCGGCCGCTTTCCGCCAGGTTCTTGAGGAAGCTGGTATCCTTAACGGCATCCCGGAGCCTTGCAGCTGCCTTGCGGGGGTCTTCGGGGTCCACGATGAGGGCATGCTTCCCGTCCGTAAGCCACCTTGATATCCCGGCGGTCCTGGAGATCAGGACAGGAGTCCGGGCTGCCATGGCTTCGGCTATGCTCATTCCGAAGGGCTCGAGCATCTGCATGCCCGTGTAAAACAGGCTGCTGCTGACAAGGGCCGACAGCTCTTTCCATCCCAGGCTGGGTATTCTTATTACATCGCCTGTTGTGAGGCTGTAGTTTTTCATTAACTCGAGAATCTGGTTCTCCACTTCCTGCTCTTCACCCTGGGGGTTTTCAGGATCTCCCCCAACGATGGCCAGGTTCACATCCCGGAAAAGCTCCGGGTCAAGGCGC
>QIFJ01000273.1 GCA_003229755.1 Pseudomonadota bacterium | reverse complement strand
GGAGGCTCATGAAATACTTGACTCCATGGGTCGTTTTTTCAGTCTTGACGGTCTCCTGGATCAGATGGTCCAGTTCTATTCCCGAATTGCCCAGGCGGGGAGGGTATCCATCCTGGTCCTTGACGGGGGAGGAGGTGCTCTTCATTTTGTACAGGGCACAGGATTCTTCGGTTTTGAAGACGATATTCGCCACATGTCCCTGCCCCTTGAAAACAGCATCTCAGGAAGCGTCGTCAGGACCCAACGCCCCCTTCTGGTCCAGGACATCGACCGTGCCATTCCGAAGAGATCCCGAAGCAAACTCACCTACACATCTCCCTCGTTCATGAGCATCCCGCTCGTTCACAGGGGAGATGTCATCGGCGTGATAAACCTGAGCAACCGTGTGGATGGAGGGGTATTTGCCCAGGAGGACCTGGACCGGGTTCTGACCTTTACACAGGGTACGGCGGACCTCATCTCCGAGGGCAGGCGATTTTCCGAAGTGCAGCGTACCTTTTTCAGGCACACAGCAGATGTTCTGCTGGGTATCGCTGAGAACAAGAGCCCCTATCTTAACGGTCACAGTACCCGGGTTGCCAGTCTTTCCCTGGCCCTGGCCAGGCAACTGGGATTCACGGAGGAAGAAGCCGGTGTATTGGCCGAATCGGCCAAATTCCATGATCTGGGAAGGATCGCCATCGATGAAGCCGTGCTCAGCAGGGACGGGGAGCTGGAGGAGAGTGAGAGGGAACAGATCAAGGATCATCCCGTGTGGAGTTACCGGATCCTGGGGTCGATACCAGGTATGGATCTGGACCTGGAGGCAATCAAATCACACCATGAGCGCTATGATGGCAAAGGATATCCGGGGGGGCTGTTGGGTGAGGAAATCCCCATGGGGGGCAGGATCATTGCTGTGGTAGACGCCTTTGATGCTCTTACCAGCGAGCGTCCCTACCGTTCTGCCATGAATCGTGATCAGGCCCTGGAGATCCTGGATCAGAACAGCTGGTCCCAGTTTGACGGCCGCGTGGTCAAGGCCTTCAAGGAGATGGATATTGAGCATTGAGAAGTGCCACGGGGATCAAGGAACTTAAAGGTAATAATGGGGAAAAACTTTCTTTTTTATGGAGTTTTTTTTCCGTTTCTACTCATTTCATAAAGATAATCACCACATAAAATCGACAGCTCTATGATGCCTCGGGCATTAACTTGTCAGGTTTGCCCATGAAAGTACTCCCCAGATCAGGCCTCTAATGAAGCATTGGAAACTCCTTATTCAAGCCGGCTGCATGGCGTCCGCAATCGCGATTTTGTTTGCAGGTCTCTGGCCCTTTGAATTAAGCCCCCCCAACCAGGTCAGGTGGCTGGGGGACAGAGATGGGTTGCAGATCAGTTCTCCGGGCATCGTTTATTCTCAGGAAAAGGTAACCCTTGACGGTGGCAGTTTCAGCATTGAGGTCCTGATTGAACCAGCCCGAGCAAGGACGCGGGGCATCGGGGTCCTGTTGGAGCTGTTCGGCGATGGTGATTCCAATCGGCTATCCTTGGGACAGTGGAACTCATATCTGATCCTGAGAGGACCAGGGCGGGAAAAGAGGAGGCGCAAGGGTTATTCTGAGATCGGTCTTGAAAATGTTTTTCATGAAGGGATTGTTCGACATCTCGCCATTACGTCAGAGACTGAAGGTGTTTCCATATACGTGAATGGGGAGCTGATGAAATTTACTCCGGAATATCAATTTACCGGGAACAATGGGAGCCTGAATAGTTACCTGATCCTTGGAAATTCATCTACAGGGGACAATCAGTGGCATGGAAAGATCCTCAGATTGTCCCTTTATGACCGGATGCTGACTGCAAAAGAGGTACGAGCGAGTTACCTGACCCGAATGGGTGAAGGAACATCAAGTGCTCGATCTGAAGACCCGCTTTACGAATACAGGTTCAACGAACATGGAGGAAGTATTGCCGTGAACAGCAGTGATAAAGGCGGTAACCTCCTGGTGCCAGACACCTTCACTGTCCTTCGGAAACAGGTGTTAATCCCCCCCTGGACGAATTTCAAGCTGAATCGGGCCTACCTCATGGATGCCGTCATTAACCTTCTGGGGTTTTTGCCTCTCGGGTTTTTTCTGGCCCTGTATCTCGCGAGTGTGAAAAGGTCTGAGAAGGGAACGGTTTATGTTGTCGCTGCTGCGTCGGGGGCGGCAATCAGTCTGTTCATAGAGATCGTTCAGGTATTTATACCGGTCAGAAGCTCATCATCCACAGACTTGATCCTTAATATATTTGGAACGATCATAGGCGTTCATCTTGTTATGAATCCCACATTGATAAGGTTCATCCGGTTAATGCGCACCTGGACTCATGGATGAATGTTTGCCCTGGCCGAAATCACGGGATGGGCGTGATTGTGACGTTCCCGAAAGTGGCGTCCACATGGTGTGCCAAAAGCAGTACGGAGCCACTGGCAAGTTCCGTGGTGGAGGTATTTCCAATCAACAACCATTGAGCCGGCTCTACTTCGGCCTGGGGCCAGGCTTTGAAGCTGTACTGATGTTGTCCCCCGACCGTTT
>QIFJ01000309.1 GCA_003229755.1 Pseudomonadota bacterium | reverse complement strand
AGGGGGTCAGACATGTGCCTGTGCTGGAGGGGGGCAGCCTGGTGGGAATCGTCTCCCTGAATTCATTGAGGGATGCGGCACCCTCGAAAGCGACAAACCTCTCGATACATGAGATACACTTCCTCTTGTCAAAGATGAAGATAATGGAAGTCATGAAGACCGATGTGGTGACCTGCGAGCCCGATGACCATGTTGAGGACATCGCAAAGGTAATGCAAACGAAGCGCATAGGAGCGGTCCCTGTAGTGGATAAGGGTAAGCTTCTGGGGATACTTAACAACGATGACATGTTCAGGATACTTATGAAGATCCTGGGTTTGGACTCTCCTGGCTGGCGTATCACACTGGAGATGGGTCGTGGCAGGGGTGAGCTGCTGGTGGATATCGTGAAGACGGTAAAGAGCAGGGGCAAGTTCATCAAGAGTTTCCTTTCTATTGAGAGCCCCCATCCGGGTTGCCAGACTGTCATTCTCCACCTGGACTCATCCGATATGAGTGAGGTGGTTGAAGAGCTACAGGAACTGGGATTCGATGTCCAGGCGGTGGACGAGATCAAATAACAAGAAGGGGATGGATCATGTCGGCAGAAACAGGTGAGGTCAGATTTGAGATAAAGGAAAAGGTCGGAGTTATTACTGTCAGCAATCCCGACAGGCTCAATGTCTTGAGTACCAGAGTGCTTGGTGAACTGAAGGAAAGCATTTTCCGTGTCGAAACGGAAGATGGAGTGAGGGTTGTGGTTATTCACGGTGAGGGCGAAAAAGCGCTGGCTGCGGGAGTGGATCTTAACATGGTCGTGGATATGGGACCAGGCCAAGCGAGGGAATTTTCCCGGTATGTTCAGGATATGCTCACGAAAATTGAGTCTCTTCCGGTTCCGGTGATCGCCGCAGTCTCGGGTTTTGCTCTGGGAGGCGGACTTGAGCTTTCCCTCGCGTGTGATCTCATCTTCGTCGCCGAGAACGCGCGGCTTGGCCTGCCGGAGACGAACCTGGGTATAATACCCGGCTGGGGCGGCTCCATTCGTCTTCCGAGGAGAGTTGGCCTGGGACGGGCCAAGGAGATGATATTTTCCGGAAGGATGGTGGAAGCGGCCGAAGCTCACGCTATTGGTCTCGCGGACGCCGTGTTTCCCCTGGAGCGCTTCATGGATGAGGTCATGTCTTACGCCATAATGCTGACAAAAAAATCCCGTTATTCTCTTGCCCTCGCGAAGTCAACGGTGCTCAGGGGAATGGATGCCAGCCTCGAGGCAGGCCTGGCTCTTGAACGGGAAGCTTTCGCGAACTGTTTCGCCTCACCCGATGCCAGAGAGGGGATAAGCGCTTTCTTGGAGAAACGGGAACCGGTGTTTGAGTAGAACATTGGAGCATTGGAAATTATGGGAACCAGGCTATAGGCTATAGGCGGTAGGCTATAGGCTGTGGACAGACCAAAGGCCAAAGAATGGCAGGTGATGGATTCTAACAGGGATAAAGGGGATAAGAGCGGGCTATAGGCTTTAGGCTATGGGAAGGGAATGAGAGGCGATGGGATGGAATCGGTATTGTGTATTAATATGGTCGGGGTTTTGGGTGTAATCACTCGCCTTCGCAACCCCCTTGAGCTTCGCTTCGTGATTCACCAAAACCCCGGCCCACAGGCGTGACTCGCGATGACATTATTGGATCCTGGGTCCTGGGATCTAAACCCGAGTTCCGGCTATTGTATCGGCGTAATGGGGTATGGGTGTGTTGTGTAAGTGCGTAGGGAGAAGGAAAGAGGGAGGAGTAAGTGCACTTAGTATTAGACATTAGAGCATTGGAAATTGGATTACTTACTTTCGACCCTCCTTCTTGTCAGGTCGTAGCCCTTCGTCGCTAAAGCTATGAAGGGCGAAGACTGATGATGGGAGAGGTTAGGAGAGGGTGAGTCATTGTAGCTTGGAACTTTGAACCTGAAACCTGGAACTCTACGCATAGGCGTGGCCGATCTTGGATCTTGGACCGATAAATTATGAAGCCAGACAAGCCTCTCAAAAAAGGATATGTTCATCTATACACCGGTGACGGTAAGGGCAAGACCACGGCAGCCCTTGGTCTGGCCCTCAGGGCTGTGGGTAACGGTCTGAAGGTTCTGATCATCCAGTTCCTGAAAAGTAAGGATGCAGGATCAGGTGAACTCAGAGCAGCCGAAAAACTGGCACCTTATCTTGATATCCGTCCCCGGGGAGAAGAAGATTTTGTAGATCCGGAAAACATCACCGCAGGTGCATTCACACTTGCCGCTGAGGCTCTTGCAGAATCCACGAAAGAGATACAGAGCGGTGACTGGGATATTGTAGTTCTGGATGAGATCAATGTTGCGGCAGCTTTCGGCCTTGTAAATGTCCGGGAGGTTCTGGATATTGTTAAAAACAGGCCTGAGGGGGTCGAACTGGTTCTCACCGGCCGTTTTGCGCCGCCGGATTTCATCGATGCCGCCGATCTGGTTACCGAGATGAAAGCCGTTAAACATTATTATGAAGAAGGGGTGGATGCAAGAGACGGAATCGAGAAGTGATGCGTGATGAGTGGAAACAGGCTATTGGCTATAGGCGGTAGGCTATAGGTTTAAAAACAAAACCATTAACCAACAACTGAGTTAATCCAATTTCCGCTTTCCAATACTCTAATTTCTAATGCTCTAATGTTCTACACTCATACGCCCTGCGCCGTTACGGTGTATCGTCAAACGGAGAGAAAACTGACTCTGAATTGAGGTGGGTTTAATGAAGCGGATACGCGTACTCATAGCAAAACCAGGGCTCGATGGTCACGACCGTGGAGCGAAAGTTGTGGCGCGGGCACTTCGGGACAGGGGATTTGAGGTGATCTACACGGGTCTTCACCAGACCCCTGAGCAGATTGCGGCGGCAGCGGTTCAGGAGGGCGTTGATGCGGTGGGGTTATCCATCCTTTCAGGATCCCACGGCACTCTGGTTCCCAGGGTTCTTGATGAGATAAAGGAGAGGGCTGGAACCACGATACCGGTTTTCGTTGGCGGTATCATACCTCGGGAGGATATAGCTCCACTTAAAGAGGCGGGGGTTGCCGAGGTTTTTACTCCTGGAACCTCCACTGCTCAGATCGCCGACGCCATTTCCGATATTGTGAAAAAAGGATGATCGTGACGGCTACGAATATAGTTGTTCAAAGAGAGCCTGGCTATGCAGTACTCAGGCTTTCCTCACGTGCCGGGCTCAACAGGCTGGGCGCCGAACTTTTGCATACCCTTTCAAAACATATTGCCCGATGTCTTGCTGATCCTGAACTCAGATGTCTCGTCATCCATGGTGTTGGCGGCTCCTTTGCTGTTGGTGCGGACCTCAACGAGATTCTCGAGCTGGATCCAGCCGGGGCGAGGCTGTTTTCCGACCTTGGAAACAGCATCTTCAGGAATATTGAGCGTTCCAGTGCGGTGGTGATAGCCGCTGTCGACGGGTACTGTCTGGGAGGGGGGCTCGATCTGGCCCTTTCCGCTGACTGGAGAATTTCCACACATCGTTCAACTTTCGGACATCCGGGTGCCGATCTGGGTGTTATCACCGGTTTTGGCGGCACGCAGCGTCTGTCAAGACTTATAGGACACAAAAAATCCCTGGAGATGTTTTTTTCGGCCAGAAGGGTCAAAGCGCAGGAAGCATATCTTACCGGTCTTGTTCAGGAGTTATGCTCCGAGGAGGATCTTGAATCGCGATTATCAGAGAGGATAGAACATTTTTTAAATATGGAGTCTGTTGGTATCGGAGAGCTGAAGAGCCGTATGACAGATCTGCCACCAGTTGGCCGTTCTCCGTTGGAGGGATCATGGACGATCTGATCGCAAAAGCCCTCCAGAGGGATTCGCTGGCCCTGGGACGTCTCTCGAGGATCTTTGACGACAACGAGGAGGGCTGCGAGCGTGCACTGCGGGAACTATACCCCCTTGGAGGGCAGGCGCATTTAGTAGGGGTTACCGGGCCGCCCGGCGCCGGGAAGAGCACTCTTGTCAGCTGTATTGTCTCCGAAGTCAGAGAAAGCGGGAGGACCACGGCGGTTCTGGCGGTGGATCCTACCAGCCCCTACTCGGGGGGGGCCGTCCTTGGAGACAGGATCCGCATGCAGAGCCATGCAACTGATCCAGGTGTCTTCATCCGGAGTCTTGCTACAAGAGGACACATCGGGGGCCTCTCAAAATCCGTCCGCGCTCTGGTTGTTCTGCTGGATGCTGCCGGATTTGATATGATAATTCTGGAAACGGTTGGTGTTGGACAGGAGGAAGTGGAGATCAGGGGGCAGGCTCATACAACAATTTATGTCACAGTGCCTG